>JACCYD010001162.1 GCA_013696695.1 Deltaproteobacteria bacterium
CCTGTGGCTGACCCGGCAGCGTGTCGCACGGCGGCGGCCGTCGAGTGCGGGAAGGTGACCTTCAAGGAGTGCGTGGCGGACAAGGCCAAGAGCTGGGCCGAAGAGAACCCGAGCATCGCGCGCGCCCCCAAGCTCGGCCGGGGGGCCGCGAGCTCGACGAGTGGCGGAGGCGAGCAAACCAAGCAAACGGGCGGGTGTTCCGTGGGTGATGGCGCCCTTGCTGGTGTGCTCTTCGTCGGCAGCGCGCTGGTCGCGTTGCGTCGCCGTCGCCGCCGAGCCGCCTAGGTCACGCCGTGTCCTTCGCCGTGGCGCTGCTCCGCACGCTGCGCCCGCACCAGTGGGTGAAGAACGTGTTCGTCGCCGCCGCGCTGGTGTTCTCGAAACACCTCACAGACGCCGACTACGCGCTGCGCGCTGCGCTCGCGATCGCAGCGTTCTGTGCCCTCTCCGGCGCGGTTTACGCGTTCAACGATGTGCGCGACGTCGAGGCCGACCGGGCACATCCGAGCAAGAGACACCGGCCGATCGCATCGGGGAAAGTTACGGAACGCTCGGCGCTGACGATGGCGTTGGTGCTCGCGATCGGCGCGCTCGCCGGCTGCTTCCTCCTCGATTGGCGGCTCGGCATCGTCGCGGTCGCGTACCTCGCTCAGAACGTCGCCTACAGCCTCAAGCTCAAACACATCGCGTTCCTCGATGTCGGGCTGATCGCGAGCGGCTTCCTGCTGCGCGTGCTCGCCGGCGCCTACGCGATCGACGTCCCCGCGTCCGAGTGGATCCTGCTGTGCACCGCGCTCCTCGCGACGTTCCTCGGGCTCGGCAAGCGGGCGCACGAGCTGGCCTGGGCCGAGCGCAGTGGCCAGGCCACGGCCACCCGTGCGGCCCTCGCCGGCTACAAGCTCGGCGTCGTCAGGAAGCTGCTCTACGTGCTCGGCGTGATCACGTGCGCGGCGTACGCGGCCTACACGCTCGAGGGTGCGCCCGGCGTGTTCGGCACCGATCGCCTGATCCTGTCGACGCCGTTCGTCGCACTTGGCATCGTTCGCTATCTCTACCTCGCGTTGTGGCGGCCGCGCGACGAGAGTCCGACCGAGGCGATGCTCAAAGATCCGCTGTTCCTGCTCGATCTCGCCGTCGCGACCGCGGCGATGATCTATCTCATCTACGCGTGACGGTAGCGAGGCGCTGCTCGAGCTCGGGCGCGAGTCGGCTGCCCGGATGCTCGCGCAGTGCTGTTTGGAGGATGTCGACGTACGTTCGCTGATCGTCGAGCTGCTGCGCCGCCGTCGCCGCGATCAGGAACGCGGCGTCGGTGAGCGGCATCTGAACCACCTTGCGCGAGATCGCCTGGTAGAGCTCGAAGATGCGCTGATGGTCGCCGGCGCGGCCGAGGTCGATGATCGCGTGCGAGGCCTGCGTCCGGAGCGCAGGAAGATCCTTCGCGTCCGCGGCGTCGAGGCACCTCTGGTACTGCACGTCGAGCTTCGAGCCAACGGGCGCGGCAGCGGCGGTGGGCGCAACGCTGGTGCCGTCCGCGGGCAACGAGCTGCCGAACATGCGTGCGATTCCGGCGATCGCGAAGCCGAACAGAAAGCCACCGACGTGCGCGGTGTACGCGACGTTCGAGATGCCCGGCTGGTCTTGCTGGAGATACGCGTACAGCAGCTGCTCCCCGAGCCACAACGGCAGCACGAGGTACGCCGCCATGCGGAAGGTCCCGGTCTGCATCACGAGCCAGTACCAAAGCAGCACGCGCGTGTTCGCGAAGTAGATCAGGAACGCACCCATCGCCGCCGACACCGCGCCCGACGCGCCGATCAATACCGTCGGCGGACCATCGTAGAGCGCGGCGAACAGGTACGACGCGGTGGCTGCACCGACGAGATACAGGATCAAGAACCGGATGCGACCGAGCCGATCCTCGAGCGCGGATCCGGTGAGCCACAGGAACAGCATGTTGCCGACCAGGTGAAACCAGCCGTCGTGGACGAACGCCGAGGCGATCAAGTTCGGATGGAGCCCGCTGCCCGGCTGGTACCCGAAGCGGAGTTTCGGGACCAGGTTCGCCTGGTCCTCGATGCCGCGCGCCAGCACCTCGAGCTCCTCGATCGATCGCGCACCGCGCAGCGGCGCGACCAGCGACTCGAGATCCGGCGCGAACCAGGTCGCGTAGACCTGCATCAGCGTGCAGACGCCGATCAGCGCGAAGGTGAGATACGGAACGCGGCCAACCGTGCGTTCGTGACCGTACGGAATGATCAAAGTACCCCTCCTTGCTTTCGCCCGTGCTGCTGTATAACGCACGGCAGCCAGGCCGAACCATGAGCGACGAAGGCCCCGCGATCGCCAAGCGCAAGGCAGACCATCTCGAGGTCGCCGCGTCGGGCCGCGCCGATTTCACGCGGTCGACGCTGCTCGAGCACGTCCACCTCATCCACCAGGCTCTCCCCGAGCTCGCGCTCGATGACATCGACCTCACGACTTCGTTGGTCGGCATCCGACCGCTGCGCGCACCATTAATCTTGACCGGCATGACCGGCGGCACGGCGGAGGCCACCGCGGTCAACCGTGATCTGGCACGAGCCGCGCAAGCCACCGGCATCGCGTTCGGGGTCGGGTCGCAACGCGCGATGGCCGAACACCCCGAGCTCGCGAGCAGTTACCAGGTGCGCGATGTCGCGCCCGAGGTCGTGCTCCTCGGCAACATCGGCGCGGTGCAAGCCCTCGCGATGGGGCCGGCGAAGGTCGCCGAGCTCGCGCGCGCGATCGGCGCCGACGCCCTCGCGATCCATCTCAACCCGGGCCAGGAGCTGATCCAGGAGCATGGCGATCGCGACTTCCGCGGCATCGTCGACGCGATCGCGAGGATCGTCGATCAGGCCGGCGTGCCGATCATCGTCAAGGAGACCGGCTGCGGCCTGTCGATCGAAGCGGCGCACGCGCTGGTTCGCGCAGGCGTCACCACCGTCGACGTCGCGGGTGCGGGCGGCACGAGCTGGGTCGCGGTCGAGGCAGAGCGCGCGGTCGGCGGATCAGATGCGCAGTCACTCGGCACCGAGCTTCGCGACTGGGGCTTGCCGACGGCGGTCTCGGTGGTCGCGTGCGTGCGTGCAGGGCTCGTCACGATCGCTTCCGGTGGGCTGCGCTCCGGGTACGACGTCGCACGCGCGCTCGCACTCGGCGCCACCGCCGGTGGCATGGCCGCGCCGATGCTGCGCGCGCAACGCGCCGGCGGCTACGACGGTGCGGTTCGCGAGATCGAGCGCGCGATCGCGTCCGTGCGCTCGGTGTGCTTGCTCGCGGGGTGCGCGCGCGCCGCGGATCTCGCTCGCGCGCCTCGCCACCTCGGTGCGCCACTACGCGCGTTCCTCGACGATCTGGAGCTCCGAACCAAATGAGCGCTGTGGGCTGGGGAAAGCTGATCTTGCTCGGCGAGCACGCGGTCGTGTACGGCTACCCCGCGCTCGCGGCGGCGCTCGATCGCGGCGTGACGATCGACGCCGTCCCGACCACGAAGGGCGGCCTGCGCCTCGTCATCCCGGAGTGGAACGTGTCCGTGAAGGCCGACGACGATTCGTCGGTCGCGCGCTGTCTGAGTGCCGTCGCCGACGCACTGTTTAGTGGCCGCCACTCGTCGGCCATACCCGGTGGCCGCCCCCAGCTCTCGCTCGTCGGTGACGCCCAGATCCCGCACGGCGCGGGGCTCGGCTCGTCGGCCGCGCTGGCCGTCGCGATCGCGCGTGCGTTACTCCAGGCGGCGAACCAACCCGCCGATGTCGCCACGCTCGCGCACGCGGCCAGCGCGAGCGAGACGATCATTCACGGCAAGCCGAGCGGCGTCGACGTCGCGCTCGCGATCACCGGCGGCCTCGGCGTGTTTCGCCGGTCGACCGGCCTGATCCCGCTCAAGCGCGCCGACGGTTCGGTCCCTTCCCTGCGCGTGCTCGTCGGGCCGAGCGGCCAGCCGCGCTCGACCGGCACGATGGTGCAGAAGGTCGCGGAGGCCACGGGCGAGCGCCCCGCCGACAAGCGACTCTCCGAGCTCGGCGGGTTGTGCGATACCGGCACCGTGGCGCTCCTCGCGAACGATCTCCCGGCACTCGGCGCAACGATGAATCGCGCGCATGCGGTGCTCTCCGATCTCGGCGTCTCGACACCGGTGCTCGATGGTCTGTGTGCGAAGGCGATCGAGCTCGGCGCCCATGGCGCGAAGCTCACCGGTGCGGGTGGCGGCGGTGCCGTCATCGCGATCGCGCCGCGCGACAAGGAGCAGGCGATCCTCGCCGCGTGGAAGACGCTGGCGGTGACCGGGTTCGTCGCCGTCGTCGGCGCGCGATGATCAGCGCTTGATCGTGAGGTAGCCGGTGCGTCGCCGCGCCGGCTGTAGCTCGACGGCGACCTTCTTCTTCTTTGCTGCAGTCACCAGCTGCTTCTCCTGCGCGGCCGACGCGCCCTCGACGATCAGCACGGCCAGCGGGGGAAGCTCGTCGAGGCTGTCGATCACACCTTGGATCATCATGTCGCCCCACACGCGGGCGATCACGCGCTTGCCGTCCCGAACCAGCCGCAGGTCGCCGAGCCACGCGACGCGCACGGCGAGGCACTCCTCCAGCTCGCCCCAGCGATTCACGATCAGCTCGCAATCGCGCGGCAGCGTGTCCCAGACCGCGGCGATCTGCACGGGGTCCCCCGGGTCACCGATCGTCAACGAGGTCAGCCGACCGCGCAGCGGCGATGCCATCAGCGCAGGCAGGCCCTTGGGACCGAGGCCGATCGAGGTCACCCCGCGACGGATGCACTCGGGAAACACGCGGGAGGTCAGGCCGGCGAGGTAGTTGCCGCCACCGCGCTTGAGCCAAGGGCAGCTGACGTGGTCGATGGTCGCGGGTGCCTTCGGCAACGCGGCGAGCGAGGGGCCATCGTAGATCTGGATCCGGCGGAGCACCTTCATCGCCGGGCTGGTGAGCAGTGAGGCGTACGCGTCGCCGCGCGCCTCGCCGGGAATCAGCTCCTCCACGGTGGCGAGCGCGGGGACCGTGTGCAGACCTGGACTGATCTCGGCGTACGACTTCGCGAGCTCTAGCCGCGTGACGAAGCCGCGCTGAAATTGCGCGCGATATGTGATCGCCTGGAGCTCGTCGAGCCACTCGAGCCCGCACGCCTGGACGAGCTGATCGATGCGCTTGTCGCGCGCCGCGTCGCCGATGTCCGCGCGCTGGAGCGCGGACGCGAGCTGGAGCGCGATGAATTCGCCGCGCGGATCACCCTGCGCCTGCAGCGCGTCGGCGAGCACTGCGCGCGGAGCATCGTCCGCGGGGTGCGCGTAGACTTCCGCGAGCAACGCACCGACCTCCGCGACGGCTGCGGTTCGCGGCGACAGCGCGGTCGCGAATCGATCGAGCTCGCGGCGCCTCGGCTTGCGGCCGAGCGCCGGGGCGTCGAGCACGCGCCGGATCACCTGTGCTCGCAGCTCGTCGTCGGTGACGACCGCCGACAACACCGCCCGCATCCGGTCGTCGCGGCACTCGAGCAGCACCTGCTCCGCCGCGCGTCTGGCGGCGATGTAGCCGAGCAAGCCATCCTCTGCGGCGAACGCCTTCGCGATCTCGTGACCGGCGCGTGGGTCGGGGCCCACGCGGTACAGCGACCGCATGCGCGATGCGAGTGCGTCGGCACACTCGCCGTCGTTGTCGCCGGGCAGCTGAGCGAACAGCTGCGCAGCCGCGCGCCCGCGACCAGCCGGATCGAGGAGCTGCTTGAACCAGCGGTCGTGAAAGTCTTCGGCCGTCGCGGGGCTCGGCACCGGCTTGGCCTCGGCGAGCACCGCTGCCGTCAGTCGATCGACGGCGTCTGCGAACACCTGTGCGCGCGTCGCTTCCCACACCTCGAGGGCCTCCGCGAGCAGATCGCCGTGACTGTGGGCCACACCTCATCCTAACGGCGCTATGGTCCGTGGTGATGTCCCTGCCGGTCGTAACCGCACGTGCCTGCGCGAACATCGCGCTCGTCAAATACTGGGGAAAGCGCGATGACGCGCTCAACCTGCCAGCCACCGGGAGCCTGTCGCTCACGCTCGCGGCGCTGTCCACCGAGACCACCGTCGCATTCGACGAGTCGCTCGCCGCGGACGAGCTGATGCTCGACGGCGCGCCAGCGAAGCCCGACGAGCTCGCGCGGATGTCCACGTTCCTCGATCTCGTGCGCGGCGAGGCGGGCGTGCCGATCAAGGCGCGCGTCACCAG
>JACCYD010001178.1 GCA_013696695.1 Deltaproteobacteria bacterium
CACGTCGATCTCGAGACCATCCTGCAGCGCTCGACGCCGCTGGTTGGCGTCAACGTGCTGACCGACGCCGACCTGCGCGCACCGCGCACCAAGATCGCGCCGCCTCGCGAGTCCGCACCGGGCGAGCTGGAAGAAAACCCCGATCGCGATCCGACTCCCGTGCCGCCGCCGGAGCCCCTTGCGGGTCCGGACGACGACCATGCCAGCGCGTCCGGGCTCCAGCTGTCGTCCTCGAGCGCGAACATGCCGCGCGCGGCCCGCTCCGACGACACGTCACCGAACACCGAGGATCCGGTCACTCGCGTGGCGGCTCGCCCCGACCGGATGGGCTCGGTGCGTCCCGACCGAGTGCCCGAGGCGCACGAGAAGCCCGCGGACTACGTCGAGCCCGAACGGCCGAACATGCCCGGTCGCATGCCGCCGAATCGCGCGCTGCTGGTGTTCGCCGCGCTCGGCACGGTGGCGCTCGGCCTCGGTGCGATCTACGTGTTCAAGCGCGGCAAGAGCTCGGTGCTGCGGGTCGATGCCGGCGTGAAGTACGACGCGCCGTTCTACATGTTCGAGCCCGACGCGCCGCCCGACACGATCGCGGTGGCGATCGACGACGCTGCGCTGGTCGAGCCCGACGCGATGGTCGACGCAGCCGCTGCCCGCGTGATCGATCCGGCGCGCGATGCGGGCGCGCGCGCGAAGCCCGACGCCGCCGTCGCTACGCCGCCCGATGCCGGCACCGGGAAGCTCACGATCGGGGCGAACCCGTGGGGCGACATCGTGATCGATGGCGCGCCGCGCGGCCGCACGCCGAAAGCGATCGACGTCCCCGCCGGCAAGCACACCGTCGAGATCATCTTCAGCGGTGAAGACCCACCGGTGAAGAAGACCTTCCCGATCGAGATTGCCGCTGGTCAGACCCTCCCAGTCCACGCCGACTTCACGAAATAGTCGCGCGCGCGCTACCTGGGCGTGCTGATCAAGGGTGCGCGATCAGGTCGATCGGCTGTCCCGCGATGACCTCGATGCCATGTGGCCGCGACTCGATCAGCCGATCGAGATGAACCCTCAGCATCTCCGGCACGTGGAGCGCGACCTCGGTCACCCCGGCCGCCGCGAGCGGGCCGAACACCTGGTCGACGATGTTGTCGGCCCACCGGTGATAGGTCCACGCCACGTCCACCACGGGGTCGTCGCGCCGCACCCGCAGGCGCCAGCCGAGCGGGGTGAAGCCGGTGCGGTAGGCACCGAGCGTGAACCGAGTCTCGGGCGGCCCCGATCGACAGACCTGGATCGCCGACGCCAGCTGCGCTCCCGGAAACGCCGTGTGCACGATCGCATGAAGTCCCCAGCCCGCGGCATCGGCCGACATCGCCGCGAACCCGGCGGCGCTCCAGCGCTCGGTGAACCAGCAACCGCCGAACACCGCGAGATCCGGAAACAACCGCCGCGACGCGATCCAGGTGCCGTGCGTGAAGATCACCGAGAGCCGACGCACCGGTGGCGGCGCCGCGAGCGAGAACCGATCGAGCGGCCGATCGTGCGCGCACAGCCGCCGGAGCAGCGGCAGCCGGACGAGCAGCGGCGCGAGGTCGAGATCCTGCGCGCGCAGCGTGAGCTCCTCGATCGTGCGCCACTCGGGACGCTCGAGCGTACGTGCGATCGCGGAGCTCTCCGCGGACGTCTCGCACGCGACGAGGAAGCCGCGCTCGAACCGCCGGTTCCCGCGCTCGATGCCCGGCAGCGGCCCGGTCCAGGCATCGGCATGCACGGCCAACAGCGAGGCGACGCGGCGCTCGGCACCGACAGAGCCCGTGCCGTCGGCGATCGCGAGCTGCAGCGTGATCAGCTCGCCGCGTGGATCCCCCGCAGCCTGCAGCGCGTCGGCGAGCACCGCGCGCGCCTCGAGATCGCCCGGGTTCAGCGCGTGTTGTGCGTAGAGCGCATCGATCTCGACCGAGCGATCGCTGCCCGCGAGGGCGAGGAGCTCCGGGTTCGCCGGCCTGATCGCGATCGTTCCGATCGATGCTCGTGCACGTGCATAGACCATCGCGTACGTGGTGATCACCGCATCGATGCCCGGAAGCGCGCTCGCCGTCGGCGTATCGGCGAGGATCTGCGCGATCGCGACGTGGAGCGGGCGCGACGATCGAGAGCTGTGCGTCCGCGCGAGATCCGCGAGCCGGATCGCGATCCGTGGATCGGGTGGCAGCTCGGCGAGTCGGGTCACTCGATCGAGGGTCCGTTTCCAGTGCAGGGGGAATCGCTGCTCCAGCAAGCGCGAGACGTCGATCGGATCCTGGTTGGCCGCCACCGCGTGCCACGCCGCCTCGAGCTCGCCGATGGACTTCGCGACGATCGGCCCGCGGGCGCGCGCGAGATCCGCACCGACGCGGAGGATCGCCCGCTCCAGCGTCGGATCGTGCGTCGCACGCCAGGCGTCGAGCAACCGACCGAGCAGCGCCGCGTCCTGGGTGTTCGCAGGTGGTGGCTCGCCGCCCGCGAGCGCGATCAGGGCGTCGTCGAGTGCGCGATTCTCCGGCGTGTTTGCCGCAACGATCGCCGCTCGCGCCGCTGCACCGAGCTCGTGGGCGAGCCGCAGCGCGCAACCGCGCACCACCGCATGCGCCGACATCAATGCGATCGGCAGGGCGTCGCAGATGCATCGCGCGTCGGCCGGCCGCACGCGCCCCGCCAGCATCTCGATCGAGGTCCACAACCGCGTCGTCGCCGGCTGGCCGCGAACGATGCCCGCGGTGAGCCCGAGCAACACGTGTGGGATGACATCGTCTCGAAAGCTGCGTCGCCCGAGCGCCGACGCGAGCTGCTGGCGCGGATCGCCGCCGAACATCGTCATCGCGATCAGCCAGCCGAGGACATGCGACGGAATCCGCGTCTCGTTGAGCATCCGCAGACACTCGGAGAGCGGCAGCGGCGGCATCCCGCGCAACCACACGACGGCCGGCCCGAGACCGCGCTCCGCCTGATCGATCACCTCGCGCACCTCGGCGGGCAATCCAGACCTGAACGCCTCGAGGACCTCGCGCACGCTACCTCGGCAAATACTGCGAAGGATCGATGCCGACGATCGGCGGCGGCTTCGACCCCGACATGGCAGCGATCGTGACGATCGCACCGACGACGAGGGC
>JACCYD010001216.1 GCA_013696695.1 Deltaproteobacteria bacterium
GCCGACGGCGATCGGCATCGTCATGCGACCGACGAGCACGCCCTCGCCCGACGGAAGGCGCTCGACGCGCCAGCGCGCCATCGCGCCGTACTGACCGTCCATCGCCGCGTACGCATGCGCGCCGGCCTCGACCGCGCGCCAGTCCTGACCGAGCGCGAGCAGCACGGCGTCGACGCCGTTCATGATCCCCTTGTTGTGCGTCGCGGCGCGATACGGATCGAGCTCGGCGAACCGCGAGGCAGCCGCGATCGCCTTGCGCACGTCGGGGCCGGCGGCGTTCGCGCTCGCGAGCTGCGCATCATCGATCGAGCAGCGCACGGTCACGGTGCGGCCGTCGGTGAGGTTCGACAGGATCCGCAGGCCGGGGCGGCCGCCGGCGATCGCAGCGACGCGATCGGCGAGCGCTTCACACAGCGTGTTGACCAGATTCGCGCCCATCGCATCGCGACAATCGACGTGTAGGTGCGCGACCAGCACGCCACCGTCAGGCCCGCTGCGCGTCAGCATCCGGACGTCGAGGGCGCGGGGGCCACCGCCGCGCTCGGTCATCCGCGGCATCGTGGTGCGCGCGGTCTCGACCAGCTGACCTGCGGCAGCGCGCACCGCCGCGACTCCGGCATCGACATCGGCGACGTGCGTGATCTGGATCTGGCCGATCATCACCGGCGCGGAGACCTTGGTGGTGAAGCCCGACGGGCGCGCCATCCGCGCGGCGTTCGACGCCGCGGCGACGATCGAGGGCTCCTCCACGGCCATCGGAATCACCACGTCGGTGCCATCGATCGTGAAGTTAACGGCAACCGCGAAGGGCAACGCGTACGTACCGATCACGTTCTCGATCATGCCGTCGGCGATCGCGAGATCCAGCGCCGCCGGATCGATCGCTGCGAACGCACTCTGCGGCACGCCCGTCGCCTCGGCGAGCAACCGCCTGCGCTCGGCAAGCGAGGCCTTGTAAAAGCCTGGGAGTCTCGACGTCATGGTCATCGGGCTGCGGGGGACCTCGGTTTTTACTGCGCCACCGGACGAGTGTCCACGCCACTGTCGTCGACGGATAGCTGCAATGGCTGACACCCCTGTTCGATGAGCAATCGGGTGGCTTCGGTTACGTCGGATGTCGTCGGGATCGCGGCAATCGCCACATCGCCGCCGCCGGCTCCGGTGGTCTTCGCCGTGCCGCCAAGTGCCTGCATTGAGGTCCGTGCGGTAGCGACACAGCTCGGAACCAGGTCCACTCCGGTCACCCGTGCAAGCCGATCGGTCGCCACCGAAGCGAGTCGCAGGCCGGCCAGCACCCCGATGGCTGCGAGATCCGCGTGGGTGTGGAGCGCGGCACAGGTCGCGCGCGAGGCTTCGGCGATGGCCGTCAGCGCCGCCTCGACCGCGACAGGATTCGCCTGGCGCGCCGCCTGGACGCGCGAGACCAGCGTCGCGGTATCGGCCGACACACCGGTGAAGAACGGGATCAGCGTGACGCTGCGCGGCCAGCTCGCGCGCTTGATCGCGGGAGCTCCCGTCGTCGCCATCTCGTAGATGATCGCGCCACCGTAGATCGCGGCGGCGATGTCTGCGCCCGAGCCGCGCGCGCCACGCTCGCCCTGGGCGCGAGCATGCGCGGCCAGCGCGATGGCGAGCAGCGCATCGCGATGACCTCGTGCGTCGCCGTGCTGCGCGGCGATCGCATAGGCGGCGGCGGCGACGGTGACGGCAGCGCTCGAGCCGAGGCCGAGCTTTTGCGAACCGTCGTAAAATGCCGAGCTGTCGACCACGACCTCGAGTGCCGCGCGCGCGGCGACCGAATCGGTGCCGTAGCGTTCCGCGAGCTCGTCGGCAACCGCGATCAAGAACGGGGAGCTGCCGCGCGGCGTGCTGCGGCGCGAGGCGATGGCGCGGCGATCGACCGCCAGCACCAGGGCCGGCGCACCGTCGAGCACCGCGTATTCGCCGGTCAGGATCAACTTCCCCGGCGCACTCGCGACGAGGTCCGAAGTCACGGCAACGACACCTGGTCTACACACGCATCGATCCAACACCCCGGATGTGGAGATCGTGTGGAGGCGGCGTGGAGCATCACGCGAGCGAGACGACCTTCGCGGCATCCACGACATCGGCAGGGCCGCCAACGCCGCTGATCGTGACGGCGGTGACACCGATGTTATCGACGAGTGCGCTCGACACCAGCTCGGCGGCGGCCGCGGTGGTGAGGATCTTGACGTGCGGTCCGGCGTCCATCGTGGCCCACACAGGTTGGCCGCTGCCACGCAGGCCGCGAACCTCGGCGAGCACGCCGAGCGTGGCCGGGTGCCAGTATAGAATCGCGGGGCGCGCGGCGATCGCCGTCGCGTGCATCGCCATCGCATTCGCCTCGGCGACCGTTCCGAGCGCCACGAGATCGCCCTTCGCGATCGCGGCCTCTGCCGTGTCCAGATCTTTCGGCACCACATCGAGCCACGCGCGATACATCGGCGATGTCGCTGCGGTGTGATCCATGGCGTCGCGCGAGCCATGTTGCTTCGGCAGGCCACCGCCGATCACGGCGACCACCATGCGCAACCCCTCGAGGAAGCCTGCGGGAGCAACGATCGGCTCGGCGTAGGCATCCTCGGTGCGCGGGCCGGCGTGCATCCGCACGAGGCCGCCGAACACCGACCGCGCAGCGGATCCGGATCCGCGACGCGCGAGGATCGAGAGCGCGCGCGGCTCGAGCG
>JACCYD010001241.1 GCA_013696695.1 Deltaproteobacteria bacterium
GCCGACGGCCGCACCGTCGACCCAGACCTCGGCGCCCGGCGCATCCGCGATGATCTCGAGCTCGGCGTGCGTCGGGACCTTCGGCATCGTCGGCGCCAGCTCGGCGCGCACCAGCGTGGTGCCCGGACCGAGCGCGATCGTGCGCTGCCAGTCCTTCGAGGGTGCCTTCTTGACGATCACGTCGTAGCTGCCGAGCGGCAGGTTATCCAGCGCGAGCGGCGTGGTGCCCTTGCGCTCGCCGTTGACGAACACCTCGGCCTGCGGCACGTCGGCGTCGATCACCATGCGTCCCTTCGCGGCGACGATCGGCCGGAGCACCGGCATCAGGAGCGTGGTCTGGCCATCCTGCACCTCGATCCATTGCTGGAACGGATCGAAGCCGGGCTTCGCGATCTCGACGAGGTGCCGCCCGCTCTTCACCTTCTTGATCGTCACCGGCACGGTGCCCTGCGGCTGACCATCGATCGTGACGGCCACGCCGACCACGTTCGGATCGGCGTCGGCCTTGACCTCGACGCTGCCGGCATTCGTCCGCTGCAAGATCATGAACACCGACGTCTTCGACTTCGGCGTCACCGTCACCAGCTTGGTCTCCGGCTCGTAGCCCTGGTGATCGACGATCACGGTCACCGGCCCCGCGGCGAGCTTGCCGGTCCACGGCGTCCTGCCGACCGCCGGACAATCCTTGCTGCCGAGATAGATCGTCGCGCCGACCGGATTGCCCTCGATCTTGATCGCGTGCTTGCCCTTGCGATCGCCCATGCACGCCTCGGGCTTGGGCTCCGGCTTGGGCTCACAGATCGCCTTGTTGTCAGCGTCGCGCGCGGGCTGCTTCTCGTCGGGGCACTTGCAGGTGTCCTTCACGCGATAGCCGCCGGGGCCGCACTTGTAGCCCTTCGGCGCGTCGGCCGAGGCGACGTGCGCCAGAAGGCAGAGCAGGAGGACGACGAGGCGGGCGGTCACTTCGCGATCGTAGCAGCCCTCCGGGCGAGCTGAGCGATCGCATGCTTCTGCTTGCCGGTCTCGAGGGCGATCACGCGCTCGGTGACGCGCTCGTCGGGCATGCCCCAGTTCTCGAACATCGTGACGTAGACCTTGGTGCGGGCACTCGCGCGATTGCGATCCGACGCGAAGTAGTGCGCGAACACGTTGTAGTTGCCGACCGGCGCCTTGCGGAGGACGTACATCTCCGGACCGTAGCCCTGGGTGACATCCTGCGTGAGCTCGCCGCCCGAGCGCGTGCGGCGGTGCTGGTAGAAGCACTCCTCGCCCGACGGCTCGATGACATGGAGATCGACATCGGTGGCATCGGTGTTCCAGGTGATCGACACGACGACGTCGGCGCGATCCATCTTGACCTCTTGCGACAGTGTCGCGAGCCGCGACTGCGCGTAGCCGCGCACGTTGTCGGCGCCGGGCTTGGCGATCACGCCGCGGAGGAAGCGGACGTAGTCGAGGACGACGATCGTGCGGAGATCGCCGAACCGCGGCTCCCACGTACCCGCGAGCGGGATCTCGTAGTAGGCGATCGCGAGCTCGTGCTTGCCCATCGCGGCGAGCGCCTGCGCCATCGCGCGGTAGGTCTGCGGCTCGTGCGGGCGGGCCTCGGCGACGCGGCGGAACAGATGATAGGCCTGCGCGCGCAATCCGAGATCCATCGCGGAGAAGCCGACGTCGCGCGCGAGCACCGCATCGCCCGGGTTCTGCTCGACGAGCGACGACAGCGACTTGAGCGCGTCTTGCGGCGTGGCGCGAGCGCGCCGTGCGTCGGCATCGGCCGACATCGCATCGTAATCGAGCTCGTGCTTCGCGAGCATCGCGAGCACGGGCGCCGGCATCTGCCGCTTGTCGCGCAGCGTGGTGCGAAGCGGCACCGTCGGAACGGCGAACGCCTCGACCGGGAGCTGCGAGAGCAGCGCGCGATACGACGCGGCCGGCTGGAGCCGCGCGCTCGGATGCTTCTCGAGCTTGGCGAGGTGCGCGAGGAACGCTTCCTTCGGCGAGCCCAGCGTGTCGAACAGCTTCTTCATCTGGCTGTCGAACTCCGCCGCCGCCGCCACGCTCTTGACCACGTAGGCATCGTCGTCTGGCTTGATGTTGAAGCGCTGATAATCCGCTTCGCTGTCGAGCATCAGCAGCGAGCTCGAGCGGCCGGTGACGCGGAAGTGCGTGGCGTACGCCTTCGCGATGCTCCCGCTCGCATCCTCGAGCTCCTCGAGGCGAGCGGTCGCGACCTGACCGTAGGCGCGGGTCGCGAGCGGCGTGGCGATCGGCTCGGCGAGCTTGGTGTGGATCGTCTGCTGGTTGCCGTTCTGGTTGACCACCAGCTCGAGCTGCGCGCCCGGAGCGAGCGCCCCGCGACCGACGAACGTCAGCGTCTGGCCGGGGAACAGCGAGGTCGGCCGACCGGCGATCATCAGATCGCTGCCACCGGCGATGCGCGCCTCCATCAGCTGCCACGGCCGCGCGCGGTGTGCGGTGGTGGCCTTCGCGATCTCCGATTCGCCGGTGACCGAGAACACCGCGCCGCCGCTCTCTCGCGCGAGGTGCGAGAGCGCCGCGAGGTCGGTGCCTGCGAGCCCGGTCTGGTAGGCGAACAAGCTCGACCTGGTGGCGCGCAGGGTGCGGCCGAGGGCGTGCAAGTTGCTCTCGCCCCAGGTCGCCGCGCCGTCGGACAGTAGAAACAGATCCGCGTTCGACAGCGACAGCGCCGACACGGCACCAAATGCCGCGCCGAGATCGGTGGCGCCCTCGAGCGCGAGCGTGTTCGCGAACGTCATCAGCTCGTCGACGTTCTGCGGCGTGTTGGCGACGGGCGCTGCTTTGAAGGCATGCGCGTCGACGCTGAAGAACAGCACGTTGAACTTGGACATCGTGTCGCGATTGCCGTCGAGCACGCCGCGCATCAGCTTGAGCCAGATGTTGAAGCGGTCAGGGTTCGATGACAGCGACGTGTCGACCAGGAACACGCCGGTGTCCGACGTCGCGCCCTTCGTCGCGGGCAGCACCGGCGCAGCTTGGCCGGCGAAGAAGGTGCCGGCCGGATCCGTGCCGACGAGCAGCGGCGCTCCCCGTGGGGTGGTGCGCACGGCGATCGTGCGGTCCTTGGTGCCCTCGAAGTGCAACCACTGGCGTCCCGAGGCCGAGCGTCCATCCACACGCGGCGTGGACTGCGCGACCGTGCCGTCGGGCAGCGAGACATCGACGATCGAGGCTGGCACATCCGCCGGCAGATCGAAGCGGTATTCGAGATCGTTGCCGATGCGGACGAGGTCGACGTCGTAGCCGATGACGATGCGATGGAGCTTGCGCGCCGCGAGCGGGAACACGCGCGCGCTGAACACGCCGGCGCCCGCCCACTCCATGATCGCGGGATCGACGCGGCGGCGGACCGTCTGGTCGTACGCGATCTGCGCGGTCTCGCGCGGCACCATGCGCGCTTCCTTCGGGTGCTGCCACGCGGTGGCACGCTGCGCCATGATCTGGCGCGGCTCGCGAACCTCGCCGTCGGTGGCGATCGTGAGCTTCGCGACCTGGGCGTCGCGGGCTGCGTATTCGGTCTCGCCGAACGCGAAGAAGAACGGCGACGCTTCCTCGGGGAGGCGCAGCTGGAACGTGCCCTCGTACTGCGAGTCGTGATCGTTCGCGTACAGGTAATCGATCACCACGCGTGCGCGATAGCCATCGACCGCGACATTGGTCTGCATCGAGCGCAGGGTGAGTTGCTCGCGATCACCGACCATCACGCGCGACGAGTTGGCGACGATGGTCGAGCGTTTCCAGGTCTCGCCCGGCTCGTTCGCGATCTTGTTACCACCACCACCGGGACCGGCAGCGCTCATCTCGGCCGCCGGCGACGGCGCGTACATCGCACTCTTCGACCTTCCGCCGCCACACGCGATCAGCGAGCTCAGGCACACGGTGGCGATCAGGCGCGTCGCCAATCCTCGATGCTGCATGTGAATACAACGCGGGCGGCGCTGCGACTTACAGCACGATAACGTCAGCCCCAACCGCCCGACGGCGTTCGCGGACTTGCGCTGGCACGCAGCGTGCCGCTCGCTCGAGGCGAGGAGCGATGAGGCGAGCGCGGAGCCTGGGAAGGATCGTAAATTCCTCTCGGCATACTGACGCTGCGACGCGCTGCGACCGGTGACACGGGGTGATTCCGAGCAGACGGCGTGGTATCGACCGCGCCATGCGAATCGCGCTTTCGTCTGTTTTACTCGTCGCCTGCGGTTCCAGCACGCCGGCGCCGAAGCCCCTGCCGCCCCCCGACGACACGGTCGCGACTCCAATGTCGGCGGATCCGATTCCGGCCTCGCCGACCAAACCGGTCCAGACGATGACGCTCGCCGCGATCGGCCTCGATCCCGATGCGCTCGATCGCAAGGCGGATCCTTGCGAGGACTTCTTCCAGTTCGCGTGCGGCGGCTGGATCGAGAAGACCGAGATCCCCGCCGACAAGCCGATCGCGATGCGCAGCTTCGTCGACATCGAAGATCGCAACACGCAGTTTCTGCGCACCGCGCTCGACAAGCTGGCCGCGACGCCGGGTGCCGACCCGATGGGCAAGCAGCTCGGCAACTACTACGGCGCGTGCATGGACGAGGCTGCGATCGAGAAGGCCGGGCTCGCTCCGATCGCGCCGTTGCGCGCGGCGATCGACAAGGTCAAGGACGTCAAGTCGCTGTCGGCGACGGTCGCGACGCTGCACGCGTCCAGCGTGAGCGTGCTGTTCGGCATGTTCCCGACGCAGGATGCCAAGGACGCGACCCGCGTGATCGTGGGCATCGACCAAGGCGGGCTCGGCCTCCCCGATCGCGACTACTACTTGAACAGCGACGACCAGACCAAGGCCGTGCGCACCGGCTACGAGGCCTACGTCGTCCAGATGTTGACGCTCCTCGGACGCAAGCCCGACGTCGCGAAGACCGAGGCCGCGGCGATCCTCGCGCTCGAGACCGAGATCGCGAAGGTGTCGAAG
>JACCYD010001274.1 GCA_013696695.1 Deltaproteobacteria bacterium
CTGGTGAAGGAACACGTCCTCGACCGCCACCACCGTGGGCGCCAGCTCGTCGATCACCTCCCGGAGACCACGCGCGATCTCGCCGAGCCGGACCTCCATCGCTTCGTCGGTTCGCGTCGCCGTGAGCACGCCGCACTCGACGTAGCGCAGCTCGCCAGCGCGCTCGTCGATCACCCCGTAGCCGCAGACGCGGCTGCCGGGATCGAGCCCGAGAATGCGCATTCAGCGACGCTACTCCAACCGATCGGGCCGAGGCGAGAAACCTGTCGGGTGCAGATCTCGCGGATCCGTCCCGTGCCCAGGCCGTGGCCGTGGCCCGCACAGCGTGCGGTGGCGGGACGCTGCACCGGCGGCACCTTCCCTGCTAGAGACCCCGAGTACCTATGCGCCTCGCTTCGCTTTGCGTCGCCTTCGTTGCCTGCAACGGATCCGTCGACATCGGCTCGATGGAGCCACTCGACCTGTCGTCGATCGAGCCGGCGCGGGGCTCCGTTGCAGGTGGCACGCGCGTAACGCTCGTCGGGGCCGGCTTTCACGCCGGCGTCGCGGTCGACGTGGGCGGGGTGCCGTGCGACGGCGTCACGATCGAATCGAGCCACCGCTTGTCCTGTCTCACGGGTCCGAGCGGCTTCGTGGAGGCCGTGATGGACGTGACCGTGCGCAACGACGGTGCGGAAGCGCGCATCCCCGCGGCGTTCGAGTACCACTGCCCGTGGACCACCACCACCGGGCGCCGGAGCTGTGGTGCGGCGCCACCGCGCGAGCTCGCACAGCAGACGATCGCGGCATGGCTGAACGAGGGAAGTGGCTTCACGGCCGACGGCGCCGGACCGGCGAGCGTCGACGATCGCGACTTCATCATCGGCGAGCGGTCGGCATGGGTCGAGACCGATGGCTTCGGCACCCCGCGGATGCTGCGGGCGAGCGTGGCGCCGACCGACCTGACCGGTCACCTCGTCAAGGTCTGGGTCAAGGTCGGCAACGTCGCGTCGGCGGCTGCGATCGAGCTGTGGCTTGGCGACGCGGGGCTCGCGAGTGCGTTCCGGTTCCGGCTGCAGTCGTCGCAAGGGCAGCAGTGGATCACCGATGGAGATTGGGTCGCGTTCACGGTGTCGTGGTCGTCCGCTAACTACTCGACCGTCGGCACACCGAACCGCGCCGCGATTCGCGAGATCGGCTTCCGCGTCGTCGACGATCAGACTGGCGTGCCCGTGCGGCTTCACGCAAATGGCGTCGCGTTGGTTCCCGAGCCGGTCCAGCGGTTCCCGGCGGGCGTGCTGTCGTTCACGTTCGATGACAACTGGGCGATGATGGCCGGCGTCGGCGCCCAGACCCTCGCGCAGTACGGCTATCCGGCCACTGCGTACGTCATCGTCGATCACGTCGACAAGCAGGATCGGACCAGCCTCGGCGAGCTCCACCAGCTTCAAGAATCCGGCTGGGACGTCGCGGCGCACGCCTTCACCTCCGTCCATCATGACGCGCGGCTGACGACGCTCGCGGCCGATGTCGTCGAGGACGACTTCGTCGATAGCCGCGCGTGGCTGATGTCCAACGGCTTCGGCGGCTACGACCACTGCGCCTATCCCGGCGGCGAGTTCGACAGCGCGACCGGCAACATCCTGCCGATCGCGGCACGCTACTTCACGAGCTGCCGCACGATCTATCAGCGCCAGCGCGAAGCCGCGCCACCGTCGGATCCGCTCAAGCTGCGGGTGCTGTATGTGACCAGCGGCGTACCGCTCGCCGCGGTGACCGCCGCCGTCGATCAGGCCCGTGCGAACTACGAGTGGATCATCCTGGTGTTCCACCAGCTGGTCGACGCACCGACCGACCTCACCCAGTGGGCCACGACCGATTTCCAGCAGCTCGTCGACCACGTCGCCGCGAGCGGCATCGCCGTCGACACCGTGACCGGCGTGCTGTCGCAGGACTAACGGGCGCCTACCACCTTAGCGAGCGATGACCGCCAGCGGCGTGCCACGCAGGCGCGCCGCCTTCTCGATCAACGTCACCAGCTCCGTGCGATCGCGATCGCCACCCGCGGTGTCACGCGCGGCATTCGCGATCCGATCGAGCGACCACTTCTGCGCATCCTCGGCGCCGCGCAGCACATCGGCGAACGCCGCCACCGTATACGCGAATCGCAGGTCCGGCGATGCGGTGTCGAACGACGCGGCAGGAGACGTCGTCATCGCATACGTCGACTCGGCCGCGACGTCGCCATCCGGCGCCTTGTGACGGATCCGAACCATGGCGAGTGGACCCGGATTCGCCTTCGCCTGATCGGTGAGGTCGACGACGTACAACGCCGTCACCTGGTGGCCGACGCCGATCTCGCCGGCATCGACGTGGTCCTTGCGGAAGTCATCGTCGGCGATCGTGCGGTTCTCGTAGCCGACGAGGCGGTAGCGCGAAACCATCGCGGGGTCGAACTCGACCTGGAGCTTGGTGTCCTTCGCGGCGACCTCGAGCGTCGAGGCTAGCTGGTCGGAGAAGATCTTCTGCGCCGCATCCATCGAGTCGATGTAGAAGTTGTTCCCGTTGCCCTTGTTGGCGAGCTGCT
>JACCYD010001288.1 GCA_013696695.1 Deltaproteobacteria bacterium
CGACTGGGTCGCGAGCGCCATCGCCGCGATCGCGATCGTCTGGAGGATGCCGAACACGATCAGCGCTCGGCGGCGCCCGAGCGTTCGTGCCATCACGCCGCCGACGATCGCGCCGACCAGCGCACACGAGAACCCGACGTAGCCGAGGATCCGTGCGAGCTGCTCGAAGATAAACGGATCCTGCACGCCGGCCGGCAGGGGGTGGCCGCGCTCCGCGGTGCGCATCGCCGTGAACGCGTCGGTGAAGAACGTGCGGAGCATCCCGGTCGCGAACCACTCGCCGGTCTTGTAGGTCGCGAGCACGACGAGCCACGGCCCGAGCCGGCGGAACGCAACTTTGATCGCGGGAAAGGCCGTCGGCGGCGGACGGTCACGCTCGACGTGCGCCGGTTCGCGGACGAACCAGATCGGCAACGTCGCGAGCGCCAGGCAGCCCGCCATCGCGAGGACGGCGATCGTCCAGTCGGTCCGGGCGAACAGCCACAGCACGAAGCCGCCGCCGATGATCATGCCGACGCGATACGCGCCGACCTGGAGGCCATTGCCGAGCCCGCGCTCCTCGGGCGACAGCACCTCGACCGCCAGGGCGTCGGTCGCGATGTCCTGCGTCGCGGAGCACACGTTGACGAGCAACACCGCGATCGACAGCGCCCACAACCCGTCCGGTCCCGACGCGAGAGCCAGCGATGCCAGCACCGCACAGCTGGCGAGCTGCAGCGGAATGATCACGGCGCGGCGCTTGCCAAACCGCGGCGCGCGCACGCGATCGATCCACGGTGCCCATACGAACTTGAGCGCCCACGGCATCATCAACAGCTGAGACAGCCCGATCAGCGGCAGCGACAAGCCCTGCTCGCGCAGCAACACCGGCAGCGCCTGCGTGAAGAAGCCGTACGGCAGGCCCTGCGATAGATACAAGCTGCCGAGGAGCAGCAGCTTGGTGCGCGTGCGCAACGCGTGCGCCTTAACAGCCGATAGCGACCAGGTGCGTCAGGTTCAACGTCTGCATCAACGTCTTGCTGTTCGGCGGCACGTTCAGCGTCTGCGTCGTGCTCCAGCAATCGACGCCACCGATCTTGCCCTTGACCTCCACGCGGTAGCTGCCCGACGGTAGCGTCGCCACGCTCAGCTTCTGATCGTTATCTATGCAGGGCGATAGCGCCGGGTTCGCGCAGTCGACGGTGTACGAATTCGGCGGCCCGTTGCTGAGATCGAACGTGACCGGCTCGCAGGCCGCGCCGGTGTGCGTCAGCGTGATCGTGAAGTTGTCGACGTCCGCACCGCCAGTGCAATTGCCGCCTGCCTCGCCGGTGTTGACGAACAGCTCGAGCTTGCCGGTGTTGTCCACCGGGAAGGCGATCGGGGAAACGGTGACCGTCTGATTGGCGACGATCTCGACCCCGAGCACTGCGGGCGCCGTACCGATCGCGCCCGACATCCCGCTGAGCTGGAACGTCAGATCGTAGATCCCGGGGGTGAACGACAGCAGCGACGTCGCACTGCCGGTGCTGCACGCGAACACTTCGGTCGAGCCGCCCTGCTCGGCTCGGTTGCGTAGCGTCACGGTGACGAAGCTCGCGCCGACCTGCGCGCACGGGATCGTGGCGTCTGCCAGGTCGGTGACCGTCCACGACAACATGAACTTGCCGCCGGGCGGCGGACCTTCGGGCGTTGAATCGGTCGGGAACCCACCACCGCCGCCACATGCGGCGCCAAAGCATGCGGTGATGGATACGACCACCAGCAGACGTTTCATATCCGGCGATCTTACAGGAAGCCGGGGCTTGTCATGTAGCTGCCGAGAGCCCCGCCGCTTCACCGGCCCCGGCACCCAGCACGCGGCGCATCTCGACGAAGTGACACGGTTGTTTGACCGGTCGCTGAGGGTTGTACGGCGACGTGCCGACCTCGCGATAGCCCAGGCTCCTGTACCAGCGACCCAGCTCCTCGCGGAGGTTGATGATCTTGAGCTTCACCCAGGTGGCGCCCATGGCCTCGCACATCGCCTCGGCGATGCGGACCAGCCGGGTGCCGAGGCCCATGCCCTGAAGGGCTGGATCTACCGACAACATCCCGATGTAGCCGCCGCCTTGGCCGGCTTCGACGTACACCGCTGCGGCCAGCGCGCCTTTGGCCTCGAGCACGAGGAACGCACCGCTTGCCATGACGCGGCGGATCTCTTCCGCGCTCGTGCGGTCCCCGTCGACGAAGGATTTCTCGACCTCGTACGCCCGGTTGACCAGCGCGGCGAGTGCAGGTGCATCGGAAGGCTGGGCACGGCGGACGGAGATGGCGAGCTCTTGGTCCATAGGATCGATCGCTAACAGATCGGTCTGATCATTCTCGCGCAGCTTCGGTCGGAGCGCGAGAAAGCTGCTCGAGCAGATCCGGCAGTAACTTCGCGCGCAGCCCCACGATCAGGCGTTCGCCGAGCTCGACCGCCTGACGCGCGATCTCCACCACGTTCGATGGGGTGCCGCTGACCAGCACGCGATGGCGAAACACGTCGATCTCGAGCTCCACCAGGCTCTTGACCGCTCTCATATACGGCTCGGCGACCGAGATCGGAAACACCTCGCCGAGGCCGAGCCGGCGAACGTCGGCGAGGATGTCGAGCAGCTTGAGATCGATGCCGCCGTAGCCGGCCGTCTCGCCCTCCCCGCGCAGGTCGAGCACGCCTGCTTTCTCGAGGCCCTCGAGCTCGGCGCGGCTGACGCCGAACGTCTTCATGACCTCGGTCCGCTTGCGTCGCTGCTTCGAGTCGGTGCGCGCGCCGAGCGTGGGCGCGATCTGCATCAGCGCCCGGCGCTGCGCGGTGTCGCGGTCCGCCCGGATCTTGTCGCTCGGCGCGGGCTCGAGCAGATCGTTGATCATCTTGAGTGGCAGGAAGCGCTCGGCCTGCAGCTGCTTGATGATGCGGATGCGGCCCGCGAGGCGCACGTCGTAGTACGCCATGTTCTTGCTCGTCCGGATCTCGGGACCGGGCAGCAGGCCTTCGCGGATGTAGTGCTTGATGGTCGGAGCCGGAACGCTGGAGCGTTTCGACAGCTCGGACATCTTCACTAGATTCGAATCTGGCTTCCGCGCGGGCTTCCGCTTCTTGACGCTCTTGCGAGCTTTGGCGGCACGAGCCATCGACGGGCTCAGTGTCCCGGCGCGACTACCAAAGATCCAGGGCCCGGCCGGGAAAGATACGCGAAGGGAATCGCTGGATCGCGGGATCAGCTCGGTTGACGTGCCTGGCGCTCGCCAGCAAGCCGATCGGCTGCGACCGACCGCGCGCGTCGATCTGCCATCGCGACGTGTACCAGCACGATCACGGTTCCTACGGTCACGTCAGAAACCGCCTTGACTACACGATCAGCAAAGCTCCACATGAAAACCTCCCACTTGACGTACCTAACTTGGCGAACGGCATCGCCACAGGCGCGTGACGGTGACACTCCCATGACTTGATCGGGAGGACAACCCTCGAGCTCGTTCGCGGCGTGAAATCAAAAGCTCGCGTCGAGCGTTCGATCTCGTTGATGCGCGTAGCTGCAATTTTGCTGTGTGCATGTTCCTCGGCAAGTAGCGCTCCAACGAGCGAGTCGGAGTCGCACGCTCCCGGTGCACCACCGCGCACCGAGGTCACGCGACCGACACCGCCACGGCTCGGTGACCCGATGATGACGGGACGCGTCACGATGGCTCGCGTCATCGCCGCGGTCGACGG
>JACCYD010001310.1 GCA_013696695.1 Deltaproteobacteria bacterium
GCCTCCGCGCCCGGCGCGACCTCACCACCACAGCAGCCCTTGCCACCCGGGACCGGCGACGGGCCCTGCGTCTTTGCGGTGCAGCCCTCGTCGAGACCTGCGGCGCACGCGCGCTCGAAGTAGAAGCGCATCCGCTCCTGGTCTTCCTTCTTCTTGCTGACCTTGAGCGCCTTGCCGGCCGCGAGACAGCCGATCGGATCGTAGCCATCGCAAGACTTCGCGAAGTGCTCGAGCGCTTTCTGCGGATCCTTCACCGTGGCGATGCCCTGGTCGTAAAACGACCCCCACACGTAGTGGTAGTAGGGATAGTCGGCGGCGAGCTTCTCGGTGCGCGTCAGCGCGAGCGTGCGCAGCCGCGCCGCTTCGGCCGGGCTGCCCTTGTTCTCCTCGACGAGCAACGCGAGATCGCGGCAGCCTTCGGGCGCGGCGTCGTCGGGCCGGCACGACGAGCGCAGCACGGTCTCGGCGCGCTTCTTGTCGACCTTGATGCCGCCGAGGCCGGTCATCAGATAGTTGCCGAGCGGCGCGCAGCCGTTGAACTCGGGAGGCTTGCACGCCTTGTCGAACAGCTCGAAGGCCTGCTTGTGATCCTGCTTGATGCCGACGCCCCACATCAGGCTGTAAGCGAGGTTCGAGCAGCCGATCGCCGCGCCTTGATCGCACGACTTCTTGTAGTACTTCGCCGCCTCGATCACGTTCCACGCGACGCCCTTGCCCGCGTAGAGCCGATAGCCGACGGCGTTGCACGCGAACGAGTGCTCGAGCTCGCAGGCGCGCGCGAGCTGGCGCTGCGCTTCTTCCTGCTGCTTCGGATCGTCGTGCAGCAAGCGGCCGAGGCCCCAGCACGCGTTGTTGTCGCCGGCTTCGCAGTAGACTCGAAAGATCTTCTCGGCGGCCGGCAAGTCCTTCGTGGTGCCGCGCCCCTCCATCAACAGCCCTGCTTGCCGCAGGCACGCCGCCGCGACCTTGCGCTCGCACGCCGCGGTGAACGCCTGGTAGGCCGCGCGCCGATCGGTCTCCTTCTCGGATGCGTACTGCAGCTCGGCGACCGCGAGGCAGGCGTCCTCGTTGTTCGCCTTGCACGCCTTGTCGAGCGAATCTTTGACGTCGGTGGCCTTGTCGGTCTCGTTGTAGACGACGACGAGGTTGGTACACGCACCCTGCGCGCCGCCCTGGCACGCCTTCGCGAACGCCTCGAGCGCGTTCTTGATGTTCTTCGGGACGCCGTTCCCGAAGTACTCCGCCTTGGCGAGCGACTGACACGCGTCGGCGTCGTACTTCGAGTTGAAGCCTTTGCAGCCGCGGCCCCAGGCCTCGTAGGCCTTCTTGAGATCCTTCTCGGTGCCGGTGCCCGCGAAGTGCGCATCGCCGAGCACGTCGCATCCGGCGGGCGAGCCGTAGTCGCAGGCCTTGCCGTACGCGACGAAGGCCTTCAATGGATCCTTGTCGCCGCCCTTGCCCTGGACCGCGAGCCAACCGACCCGGTAGCAGGAGAAGCCGTGCTTGTAGACATCGCAGCCGCGCGTCGCGAGGCGCATCGCGCGCGGACCGTCGGTGTCGGCGAGGTAGTCGGCGATCAACGCGCACGGATCGGCATAGGCGCCCATGCACGCGCGCTCGAGCCCGTCGGTGGCAGACGCCAGATCCTTCGCCATGCCCTTGCCCTTGAACGCGCGCTCCGCGTACGCGTTGCACCAGCCGAGCCCGCCGCTCTCGCACGCCTTGCGATAGGCCTTGGTCGCTGCGACCTCGTCGCGCTGCGCCTCTGGCAACACGTAGGCGAGCAGACGGCCGAGCGCACCGCACACCTTGGGGTCGAGCTCGCACGCGCGCTCGGCGATCTTCTTCGCGCGCGGCAGATCGGTCTTGGTGTCGGTGAGCTGGGTCGCCAGGGTCTCGCACGCATCCGCCTGATCGAACTCGGTGCACGCGCGTTCGTACGCCACCTTCGCGCCGTCCACATCGGCATCGCCGCCGACGCCCTTGGTGAGCGAGTTGCCGAGGCTGTTGCATGCATCGCCGCCGCCGGCGCTGCAGCCGGCGCGATACGCGGCGAGGGCCTTCGCGGCGTCCGCGTCGGTGCCTTTGCCGTTCTCGTACATGAAGCCGACCATGTAGCAGGCGTTGCCATCGGCCCAGCCGGTAGTCGGGCATAGCGGCGTGAGCTGCTGCATCGATTTCTTGAACAGCGCGAGCGCGGCCTTCTCGTCCTGCGGACCGCCGATGCCGCGATCGAGGATGTCGGCGTAGCGCGCGCATGCGAAGCCGCTCTTCGCGGTGCACGCCTTGTCGAACGACGTGCGCGCGGTCTCGTACTTGCCGATCCGGAACGCGAAGTCTGCGTCGAGGATGCAGCCGTCGATATCCTTGAGCGTGCAGGCCTTGGTGTAGTACTGGCTCGCCTTCGCGGCGTCGACCCCGACGGGTGCACGGCCACGTGCGTAGAGGAAGCCGAGCAGGGTGCACGACTGCGCGTGGTTGTCCTTGCCGCACGATTCCTCGAGCAGCGCGACGCCCTTCTTCGGATCCGGGTCTTTCCCGCGCCCATCGATGTGGTCGTTCGCCTTGTTGAACTTGTCCTGCGCCGACAGCCGCGGCGCCGCGCGCTTCTTCATGCACGCGCCGGCGGCGACGTTCCACTCGGTGCCACCCGGGCAGCTACTGCGCGGAATCGCCTCCGCGCGCGTTGCCGATAACAAGACGATCACGAGGACGAAGCTCCGCACCATTGGCGGAGCTTCTCGAACTCGCGTCGCGGTGTCTAGCGACCGGGACTCTTACGGGGACGCCGTCGGAAGATCATCCAACCCACCAGCACGAGCAGCGCGCCGGTCTCGGCATCGGGAACCACTTGACCGCTGCAACAGCCCTTGCCGCCGCCGACCGCCGTCGGGCCCTTCGCCTTGCCGGTGCAGCCATCCTCGATGCCGGCGGCACACGCGCGCTCGAAGTAGACGCGCGCGCGGTCGGCGTCGCCCGGCTTGCGGCTGCTCTGGAGCTCTTTCGCGGCCGCGATGCAGCCGAGCGGGTCGTAGCCGTCGCAGCCCTTGACGAACCACTCGAGCGCCTTCGCGGGATCCTTCATCGTCGCGACCCCGTCGCGATAGAACGTGCCGAGCAAGTACATGTACGTCGGATTGTCCTTCGCGAGATCGGTCGCGCGCGTGAATGCCGTGGTGCGCAGCCGCGCGACCTCGGCGGCCGAACCCTTGTTCGCCTCGACGAGGTTCGCGAGCGTCTGACACGACTCGGGATGGTGATACTCGTTGTCGATGCAGTGGGCGCGCAGCACGTGCTCCGCGCGCTGCTTGTCGACCTTGTTGCCGCCTTCACCGGTGAACAAGTAGTGCCCCAGGCCGTGACAGCCGTCGGTGGTGAGCGGCGGCGCGCACGACTTCTCGTAGAGCGAGAACGCCTTCTTGTGATCTTGCTTCGCGCCAGAGCCGTAGCGATACAGCTCCGCAGTGTTCGCGCAGCCCGACAGGCTGCCGAGCTCGCACGCCTTGGTGAAGTACTTCACCGCGATGGTGATGTCCCAGCGCACCCCGTTCGCCGTGTACGACAAGAAGCCGACGCCATTGCAGCCGTCGGCGAGGTCGGCCTCGCATGCGCGCTTGTAGTACGGGTGCGCTTGCTCGCCCTTCTTGGCGAACAGGAACATGTTGCCGAGCGCGTTACACGCGTAGTTGTAGCCGGCGTCGCACGTGGTCTTGTAGATCGACTCGGCCTTGTCGGTGTTCTTCGCCACGCCGCGGCCCGACGCCAGCAGATCCGCCTGGCGGATGCAGCCGATCTCGTTCTTGCGGCCGCACGCGGCTTCGAACGTGGCGTAGGCGACGCGGCGATCGCTCTCGCTCTCGCCCGCCGAGTGCGCGTCGGCGTACGCCATGCACGCCTCGTCGAAGCCTTCCTTGCACGTCGCGTCGAGCGTCTTCGCGACATCGGCGAGCTTGCCGCCGGTCTCGGTGTTGTATTGCAGCGCGAACCGGCAGGTGTCCGCGCGGTGGTACTCGCACGCGCGCAGGTACGCCTTGAGCGCGACCTTGAGATTCTTCGGCGCGCCGTCGCCGGTGGCGACCAGCTTCCCCCACGTGGTGCAGGCCTCGACGAACAGCTCCTTCGCGTTGCCCATGCACGCCTTCTCATAGAGCTCGAGCGCCTTCGCGGGATCCTTCGCGATGCCGCTGCCGGCGGCGTGCATGTTCGCGAGGGCGTTGCAGCCGACCGGCGAGTCGAGCTTGCAGGACGTCTGATAGAACGTCGCCGCGGTCTCGGCGGACTTCTCGGCGCCCTTGCCGAGCTCGTGGAGCGAGCCCATGCGGTAACACGAGTCGCCGTCGTCGTCGTCGCAGCCTTGCTTCGCGAGCTTCGCTGCGCGCGCGTGCTCGTCCTTGTCGATCAAGAACCGCGCGCCAGGGCCGCAGCTGCGGAAGTAACGGCCACGGCACGCCTTCTTGAGCGCGAGGATCGCAGCATCGAGGCTCTTCGGGCCGCCGGTGCCTGCAGCGATCCTCTCGCCGTAGTTCTGGCACCAGCCGAGGCCGCCGTTGTCGCACGCCTTCTTGTAGTTCGTGGTGGCCTTGACCTGATCCTTGGCGTCGAGGCCGAACCCGAGGCGATAGAACTCGGCGAGCGTCCCGCAATACTTCGGATCGAGCGCGCAGCCGCGCTCGGCGAGCTTGAACGCGCGCGGGAGATCCTGCTTGGCCATCCCGAGGCGCTCGCCGATCTTCTGACACGCGTCGGCGTTGTCGAAATCGGTGCACGCGCGGTCGTACGCCTTGTTGGCGCCGTCGGTGTCCTTGTTGTCATCGAGCGTGCGGCCGAGGCTCATGCAGGCTTCGCCGTGACCGGCGGTGCAGCCCGAGCGAAATGCCGCGAGCGCCTTGGCGGCGTTCTTGTCGGCACCCTTGCCGTGCTCGTACATCCAGCCGAGCCACGCGCACGCCGCACCATCGGGAGCCGCGCCCGCGCACAGCGGCGTCAGCTTCTCGAACGCTTTCTTGAACCGCGGGGCGGCCGTCGCGGCATCCTTCGCGCCACCGAGGCCGCCGTCGAGCAGCTCGGCATCGCGCACGCAGGCGACGCCGCTGCCCAGCTCGCAGCCGTGCTGGAACGCGATCCGCGCCTTGCCGTAGTCGCCGGTGCGGACTGCGAGATCGCCGACGTCGACGCACGACGCGAGATCGTTGAACGTGCAGCCCTTCGCGAAGTAATCGGCCGCCTTGCGATCGTCCTTGGTCGCCGGCGCACGGCCGCGAACGTAGAGGAAGCCGAGGAGGCGGCACGACGGACCGTGCTTCTCGTTGCACGTCTGCTCGAGCGCGCCGAGCCCACGCTTCGGATCCGGCGCCTTGCCGCGACCCTCGATGTCATCGCTCGCGCGATCAAAGCGCTCCTGCGCCGATGCGCGCGCGGCGGCTTTCTTCTTCACGCACGCGCCGGCGGCGATGTCCCACGACGTGCCCTTCGGGCAATCACTCCGAGGAATCGCGTCCGCGCGCGAAGTCCACACGAGCACGCACAAGATCACAGCGAGTCTGGTCACGAGGCCCCCCAAATCAGACGCGCCAGCTTACCGCGAAGGGCAATCCGCCATCGGAGTGCGGTGGGGTTGCGATCGCTGGAATCGACGCGCCGTCCGGGCCCGGTTTCGGGCGATCAGCCGCGGCGCGGCCGATCCGAGCGGCTCAGCGTTGGAACCGGAGCTGAGCCTAGGACCCGGAGCGAGCCTGGATTGGCTCGAATCAGCGCTTTGCCTTTGGAAGTTTGCGCTGCGCGTCGGGGTCGAACCCGTCGATCCTGATGCCCGACTGCTCGCATGTCTGGCCCACGAAATGTTTCTGGCCCGGACCTGAGATCTTCGCGACCGCGGCGTTGGCCTTCGCGGCGTTCTTCATCCCGCAGGCGGCGATTGCGATCGTGACGTAGCCGCGATTCTCGGGCTTGCACCGGACCGCGGCCTCGGCCTTCGCGATCGCAGCCGCGTAGCTGGCGTTGACGGCGAGCCGGCGAGCTTCCTGATATTGCCCCTCGACGTCGTCGCACGACGCTGGCGGCGAAGGCTTCGCAAGCGTGGTGGAGGCCAAGACGGTGGTCTGCGGCTGAGCGATCGCGTCGCGATCGACCGGCGTGGCGTCGCCGGTCTTTGCACCCTTGAGCTCCTTCGACCACGCGCAGCGGAACCCGACCTCGTCATCCGCCGTCGGCGGCACCTCGGTGCGGAAGTGGATCGATGCCTGCCAACCAGCGGCCGGCGACACCGTGAACGAGGCACCGCGGACGATCTTGCCCTTCGGGGTGCCGTCGGCGGTCCACTCGATGACGCCGCCGAGCATGTCGCACAAGCCGTCGCCAGAGCAGTCCTCGTGCTTGGTGGGCGCGAGCACGGGCTTGCTCCCCGGCTTCATCAGCGCGGCCTTCGCCGGATCCTTCGGGGTGGCGCGGGCGGCGATCTCCCACTCGGCCTCGTTGGGAAGGCGCTTGCCGAGTGCCTTGCACGTCGCGACCGCCTGGCCCCACGTCACGTTGCGCGCCGGGGTGGTGGGTAGATCGGTGCGCAAGCCGCCGAGCTTCGGGGACGTCAGTGCCTTGCGCACGGCCTCGAGCGTGACCTCGTCCTTGTCGAGCCAGAACTCGCCGATGGTGGCCTTCGTTTTCTTGAGCGCGACGTCGCTCGTCGGAGTGTCCTCGCCGATGTCGTAGTCGCCGGCGGCGACCTTGATCATGTCCTTGGTGAACTCGGGCAGCGGCTCCGCAGGTGCCGCATCGGGCGTCACGACGGCGACCTGGGTATCGGGCGTGGCAGCCACTGCGTCGGCGATCGCGACGACACCGGCATCTGCTTTTACTGGTTGCGTCTCGGGTTTCTCGCCACCCATCGAGCGCGCGATCAAGAACCCGCCGATGCCGACGACCGCGACGCCACCGAGAACGAGCGGCAGCTTCGACGACTTCTTCACGGGCACATCGCTCGCGCTGCTGCTCGCAGATGCGCCACCAGGCGACGTGCCGGTGCCGATGCCACCCATGCCGACCGTCGGGCCGAACGCCGAGACTCCGGGCGTGATGCCTGGACCGGTGCCCGAGACCAGAGAAACCCCGGCGGGCGGCGTACCTGGTGGGGGCGTCAGCCTCGGCGTCGGCGTATCGCGTGGCGCCTCGGTGGCCATCACGCCGAGCGCGGTGCCGCCACTCGACTTGTTACCGGGCGCGGAGCCGGGCGCGGGGCCCATCGCAGGAACATGTGGGATCGAATCGACCCGCGTCTTGTGCGGCGGCGGAACCGGCGCGCTCTTGTCGACCAGGCGCGCGGCGTTGAGCGCGATGCGCATCGCCTCGGCATCCTGTGGACGCACCGCGGGCGTGTTGCTCATGCAGCGATCGACGAGCGCGTAGACCTCCGCCGACAACCCGGGGCGCACCGACGCGAGTGGAACGCACTCCGCCTTGAGCACGCGCTGGAGCACCTCGGTGACCGTGTTGCCGCCGAACGCGGGCGCGCCGGCGAGCATCTCGTAGAGGATCGCGCCCATCGCGTAGACATCGCTCCACGACCCGATCTCGGTGGCGCCCACCCCGATCTGCTCCTGCGCCATGTACGAGGCGGTGCCCATCAGGCTGCCCGTATGCGTCAGGTTCTTGTCCTGGGTGCGCACGCGCGCGATGCCGAAGTCGAGCAGCTTGGGAACTTCGCCGTCGTCGGTCTCGGCGACGAAGATGTTCTCGGGCTTGAGATCGCGATGGACGATGCCGACCTTGTGCGCGGCCGCGAGGCCCTTGAGCGCGCCGTCCATCACCATCTGGACGCGCGCCAGATCCATGTAATCCGGCGCGGGCAGGATCTCTTCGCGGAGCGCGTGGCCGTCCATCAGCTCCATCACGAGATAGAGCATGCCGTCGGGCTCGGCGTTGAAGTCGAAGACCTTGACGACGTGCGACGTGCGGAGCGCTGCGACCGCGGCGGCTTCTCGCTTGAACCGTTCGCGGACCTGTTCGGCACCCGCGATCGCCGGGTTCATCACCTTGATGGCGACCCGGGAGCCCTTGATATCGGGGTTGGTGGCCTTGTAGACCGCGCCCATGCCGCCGATGCCGAGCATGCCCTCGATGCGGTATTTGCCGATCTGAGCCGACTTGAGCAGGCCGGTCGCGTCCTTCGGACACGCCTTCCAGTCGGCCGGATATTCCGAATGGCAGACGGGACAGTACACGTCCGCCATCCTACTCCGACCAGGGTTCGCGCGTGTACGATGCGGGCCGTGCGATCGCTCTGGGTGGCCTGTGCACTTTTCGCGGGCATTCCGCTTGCCATCGCGGACGCCCGTCTGGATCGACAACGCGCCGAAGCGAAGTGCGCGGCGAAGGACCCGACCTGCGATTGGCTCGGAGCCCTGTCGTCGCTCGAGCGCGCGAGCGTGACGCGGGCGATCGCGGCGCGCGGCTACACGATCGAGCCCGCGCCGTGGGGAAAAGTCATCGGTGCCGTGCGCGTCTACAACGAGGACGTGTTCGCCGAGAAGTTCGGCTTGCTCGAGTTCTTCAACCACTTCCACGTCACGACCAAGGAGTACGCGATCGCCCAGGAAGTGGTGATCGGCGCCGGCGAGGTGTGGGATCAGGCGCGCATCGACGAGACCGCGCGCCGGCTGCGCGATCCGCTGTGGACCTCGGTCGTCGTCGTCATCCCGGTGAAGTCCTACGCGGCCGCCAGGTTCGACAAGGTCGACATGCTGGTGGTGACGCGCGACATCTGGAGCCTTCGCCTCAACACCCAGTACACGTTCCAGCAGGGCTCGCTCACCAACCTGTCGATCGCGCTGTCGGAGAACAACTTCCTCGGGACGCGCAGCGTGTTCGCGGCGGGCTTCGCGATGGATCAGGGCGCGATCGCGACCGGCCCGATCTTCCTCGACAAGAATCTGCTCGGGCTCAAGATCGATTTTCGCGCGCGCTTCGACTTCATCCTCAATCGCCAGAATGTGGAGGAGAAGCTCGGCTTCTCCGAGGGGCCGCCGACGATCTCCGAGAGCGACACGCCAGGGTTCAACCGCGAAGGCACGCAGTCATCGTTCTCGCTGAACAAGCCGCTGTTCTCGCTCGCCAGCCAGTGGGGCGCGGGCCTGTCGTTCAGCCACCGCTACGCGATCGATCGTCGGTTCCGTGGCCTCGGTCTGCTGCCGGTCGATTGCTCGACGGGTGAATGCCTGTTCCCGATCGATGGCAACGGCCGCTTCCAGTCGCAGCTCGACTTCGCGCGCAACGCCGCCGATGCGCAGCTGATCGGCGTGCAGTACGAGATGCGGCGGTGGGATGTCACCGCGAGCGGCATCCGCCAGTGGGGCACCAAGGTCAAGCAGCAGCTCTCCGTCGGCTACAGCGTCGACAACACCGATCCGAAGCTGCTCGACTCGTTTCCCGGCGACGCGACCGAGCGCACCGCCTTCATCCGCGACGTCCTGCCGCGCAACGAGGTGACGTCGACGCCGTTCGTGTCGTATGGCTTCTTCGTTCCCCGATTCAAGACGTTCCGCAACGTGTCGACGTTCGAGCTCGCCGAGGATGCGCGCCTCGGCCCTGCGTTCGACGTCTCGTACTCGGTCGGCCTCAAGCTGCTCGGCTCGGACTTCAACTTCCAGCGCGGTAGCTGGGCCGCGGCGTGGGGCTTCCAGTGGTGTCGCGACGGCCTGGTGCGGCCCTCGATCGGGATGTCGACGCGCTACCAGGACAACGACGGCGATGGCGACCGCGAGTTCATCGACAACACCGCGACGCTCGGCATTCGGGTCGTCACGCCGACCTACAAATGGGCGCGCATCGTCGGCGAGTCGACGTTTGCCACGCGATGGCGAGATGCCGGCAACCGGTTTTTCTCGATCGGCTCGGAGAACGGGCTCCGCGGCTTCTTGATCAACGAGTTCTCCGGCACGCGGACCGGCGATCGCCTGTTCCGCACGCAGGTCGAGCTCCGCACCACCCCGCGGCCGCTATGGGTGCTGCGGGTCGGCGGCGTGGTGTTCTACGAGGTCGGCGGCGTCGGCGACACGCTCGCGGGCGCCGACAAGATCCAGCTGCATCACGACATCGGCGTCGGCTTCCGGATGTTGATCCCGCAGACCGCGCGCGATCTGTTCCGGTTCGATTTCGCGGTCCCGCTCGACGGCAACGCCGCCGGCAGCGTGCGCTTCATCGCCGGCTTCGAATCCGCGTTCTGAGCGGGGTTACTTCGTGAGCGGGCGCGGATCCATCGGCGCGTTGACGTAGGTCAACTGCTTGACGATCAGCTTCGACAGCTCGAGCCGCTTGGGCGCATCGGGGCCGACGACGCGCACGTAACACGGGGCATCGTCGTCGATGAACAACAGACCTTGATCGTTGTGATCGAGCGCCTTCGCGCCGACCGCGACCTCGCTGGCAACGCCGGGCTGCTTGAGCTCGATGGCGGCATCCACTGCGCCCTTCGGCGCCTTCGGCACGCCGGCATCGGCCACCGCGTTGTACTTCTCGATGCGATCGGCGTTCTGCTGCTTGTACTGCGTGAACAGCGCGTCGGCGCGTTGCTTGAAGCCATCGCGGCAATCGAAGTCGTACGTCCACACCGCCGGCGGATCCGACGACACCTCGTACGAGCACGGCTTCGGCAAGCCCCGCTGCATCTGGATCGGACCGTCGAGACGGCGCACGTTGCCGCCGAGCACCTGCGCGAGCGTGTCGTGCGAGATGATCGTAGTGCAGTCGAACTTGTCGGCAAACACGCCGGCAACCTTGCCGACTGGACCTTCCGTCGGCTTGTCCTTCGGCGCTGCTGCATCGGAGCTGCACGCAGCGAGCGGGAGGATGACGCAGAGGCGAATCACGAGGCGCCGACGGTAGCGCGCCGCTCGCCGTGTGTCATCCGCCTGCGCCGTCATCTACTCGACGCTACGTGGCACTACTCGGCCGCCGCGCGCGTCGTTGCATCGAACACGATGCGAAGCTCGGCGACGTCGGAGATCGCTTCGGCGAGCACCATCAGTGGGGCGGGGCGGCGCGCCTCGTCGAGATGGATCGTGCCTCCGACCCGGCGTTCGACGTA
>JACCYD010001324.1 GCA_013696695.1 Deltaproteobacteria bacterium
CCCGTCGGTGAAGGACGAGCTCAGGATGTCGGCCGCCGGTCAGCTGCGCGGTCGCGGCACCGATCTCGACGACGCTACCGAGGAGCGCGTCACCAAGCTCGCCGGCCCGCGCGGCGCGTACGGCGGCTACGGCTACGGCGGCTACATGCACATGGGCGAGGAGTAGCGCTGGCCGGCACCGCTGGCCGACACTAGGCCGGCACGAACACGCGGAACACGCTGCCACCCGTCGGGGCGTCCTCGACGTCGATCCAGCCGTCGTGCTCCTTGACGATGCCGGAGCACACCGCGAGGCCGAGCCCGGTGCCGCCCTGGCCCTGCTTCGTCGTGTAGAACGGGTCGAAGATCTTGTCCTTGATCCCGGCTGGAATGCCGGTCCCGCTGTCGATGATCGCGATCGACACGAAGTCGCCCTCGGCTGATGCCTCGAGCCCAGGACGCGTGCGCCGAACCAACCGGGTCTCGACGGCGAGCGTGCCGCCCTCGTGCATCGCCTGCACCGCGTTGAGCATCAGGTTGATCAACACCTGCTGCATGCGATCCGAATCGCCGGCCACCGAGGGGATCGTCTCGCCTCGGTCGAACTTCGTCTTCACCTTCGCAGCCGCGAACTGGCTGGCCAGCAGCTCCATCGTGGTCGCGACCAGATCGTTCAGCTTGATCGCACCGCGCTCCGGCGTGCCGACCTTGCGGCGCGTGAAGTCGAGCAGCCGCTGGATGATCCGGGTGATGCGCGCCGTCTGCTCGGCGACGATCTCTGCGTTCTTCTCCACCGCCTCCGGATCCTTCGACTTCTTCTGGATCGAGCGGGCGCGCCCGGCGATCACGTTGAGCGGCGTGCCGACCTCGTGGGCGATCTCGGCAGCGAGCTGACCGATGGTCGCCAGCTTCTCGGTGTGACCGAGCCGCTGCTCGAGCGCGAGGGTGGCCTCGTTCTGGCGCTGGGTCTCGCTGCGTGACTCGCGCAACGAGAACGTCATCTCGTTGAATCGCGTCGCGATGGTCCCGATCTCGTCGTCGCGCTCCGAAAGAATGACGTGCGATAGGTCGCCCTTCGCGACGTCATCGATGCCGCGCAGCAGCTTGGTGATCGGCCGGCTGACGAAGCGACTCGCGAGCGCGCCGACCACGATCGTGGTGACGACGACGATCAATACGACCAGCGTGATCGCGCGCTGGCGATCCTCGCTCGTCGTCTCGATGATGTCGGCCGAACGCGAGAGCTCCAGCATGCCGAGCACCGTCGGTTCGTTGTCGACCTTGGTCAGCAGCAAGACGTCGTAGTAATAGCGATCGGCCTCGACGTCGGTGAACGTCAGGTGCGGTGCCTCGAGCAACGCGAGCAGCCGCTTGAGTTGCTCGGCCGTCAAGTCCGCGCTCGGTGGGCCGGCCGCGCGCTCCTTCGGAAACACCTGCACGCGCCAGCCGCCGCTGGCATGGCCGAGATCGCGAAGCTCCGCCGCCGAGGGCGACTTGAAGCCAGGTTGCGCCTCGAACGCGACCTTGAGAGACGTCGAGATCGCGCGCGCTTCGCGCTCGACCGCCATTCGCCGCTCCGCGGCACGGCCTCGCAGATCGACGAGCGCGTACGCGGCCGCCGCGATCGCCACCACGACGGCAGTCGCCACGGTGATGCGAGTCGCGACCTTCACGGCGTGAGGATAGCCCCGAATTGCGCGCCGTACGGTTGGGTACGCAAAGACGAGCTCTCCACCGCGCGGTTCGATAGCCAAGGCGCCCCTCGGACAGCGGGGCGTATTCGTCCGGGCGGGCCTCGTGCGGCTCGCACGCGCTGACAGATTCCCGGATCAGCTATCAGTCCTGACAGGGACGTTCTCCGACGAGAAATCGCCGATCCGGCGCGACAACTTGCGCACGCTGGCCATCCTGTCACGCGTCGGCTCGACGAGCGGATCGATGGGCCTCGATCTCGTTCAGTTGACCGAGCGGCTCGTCGCATCGCGCGTGGCACGGAAGCTGATGCCGTGAGCGCGCATGAAGCACTGGCAAGCAACCGATCGGATCGTTCGCAGGGTGATCGTGGGCGTCGGCTGCGCGGCGATCGCGGTCACGGTGGCGACGGGCTCGTCCGACGCCCCGATCACATGGGGCGAAGCGATCACGCACCTCGTCAGCGATTCCGAGGTCGCCCGCGCAAGGGCGCGCGTCCGCGATGGCCTCGCGGAGCGGCCACCCGCAACCGACGATCCGCAGCTGCGTCGTTGTGTCAGGGAGTGGCAATCGGTCCGACGTGACCTGGGTCAGTCGCTGACGCACAGCGTGCTCGCGAACTGCGGTCTGATCTTCGAGGCCGCGTCCCGCACCGGTGGCCCGGCGGATCTATCGACGGTGCTGGCCATTGGCGAGGCACTTCGCGAGCGGGCCCTTCGCATCGCGGGCGCAGATGACCCGGAGGGTGCGCTCGAACGGTTGGTCGAGGTGGCCCGCTTCGGCCAGCACTACCAACGCGCGCGCCCGAGTCTGCTGACGTCGGCGGTGGGCATTGCCGTCGTCACGGGCGCGATGGATCACGCGAACGCGATCGTCTCGCGAACCTGGCCGTCGAATGTCGAAGCCTTGGTGCCCGAGGTCGATGCCTTGATCGCCAACGAGCCGTCGTTCGGCGAGGCCGCGGCTGCGGACGGGATCGTCGCCGCGCGCGAGCTCGGGCTGCCGGCGCTCGACCATCCTCTCGATCCAACGGACCTGGACGCTCGTGGAGAAGCGATCATGAACGTGCTGTTCGGCCTCGAGACTCCGGACAAGGTCGCGCGAGCCTGTCCCGCTACCGCAAGCTTTGCCGCCTGCCTCCGTGGCCTGAGTCGTCCACTCCACGTCGCTCGCAAGAGCGGAACGTCGAGATCGATCATCTTGCAGGCGTTGTTCGAGAGCACCACCGCCCACTTCACGCGGTTGACGCGCGTTGAGGTCGCGAGGCGAGTCATCGCTCACGGCAAGCTGATCGGGCTACGGCTCCAGCTCGAGGTCTTGCGCGCGGGCTGTGACAGCCCATTACTCGCAACGCTCGCAGCCTCGCCAATGCTGGGCGACTCGATGGGGCTCGAGCGCGTTGGCAGCACGCTCGTGGTGTCGGCTCCGGCGTGGGTTCCGCGCAGCGAGTTGATGCGGATCTCCTGCGCTCGCTGACGACCGCCGAGCGCTCGATCCTCGGCGGTCATCCGTGCTCTCACTTCCGGACGACGTCGGAAGTTCGCCGGTAAAAATGCTCAGTTATCTCAGGTTCCGCGGCCGACTCGATCGATCACCTGATCGATGGATCGATCAAGCCATCGAGACACCGTGGGCGGCTGAATAGGCTCGCTGTGTGGGGCGTTCAAATTCAATGCGCCCGTTGCTCGCCCTGACACTCCTGATGTTCGCGGCGTGCGAGCGCGCCGAAGCCCACCCGACCACTGCGGAAGCCAAGCCACCCACACCGAAGCGCCTGCGCGTCGAGTGGTCGAACGTCAAGACGACCGCGCCGGGCTGCTTCTTCTTCAGCGGACCCAAGGGCCGCGACATCCAGCTCACCGGCACCGCGACCGTCGAACGCTCCGGCACCGAGGTCGCGATCGTGTTCTCGCAAGCCACGTTCCGTGGCGAGCTCACCGATGGCGGCTTCGTGGTCACCCGCCGCGGCACGCACGACTTCGATGGCCCGTGGACCGTGAAGGAAACGATCCGCGGCCGCTTCGTCGATGGTGCCGTCCTCTCCCGGTACCACTACGAGGAGTGCCAGGATGGTGCCGACGCGTGCCCCGGCGAATGCATGATCGACGGCGACCTCCGACTGCGCCCGTAACGTCCGATGCGGACCCCGGCTCGCACGCGCTGACCGATTCCGGGATCAGCTACCAAGCTCGGTGAGGCGTCGAGCGACAGGTTTGGTAGCCACCAGTGGCCGATCGAGTGTCCGCGCGCGAGCGCGAGATCGCAGCGCCAAGTCCCTGAATCGCTGTTGACTCCAAGTCAATAGTGCGCACGACGTGCAGGTCGCGTTGCGGCAACTGTCTTGCTAGTGGGTCACGCCATGACCGACTCGACTAACGTACCGAGCGCGAAGCGCACGTTACTTCACTTCGCTGCAGCAACGTTGCTTCTGGGGTGCGCCAGCGATTCGTTATCGAATGAAAGCGGTGGTGAGTGCAGCGAGGGGAAATGCGATGGCAACGGCTCGCTCCTCGCGACGAACAACGGCAACGTCACGCTCGGTGGCGGTTATCTCGGCACGTTCGACAAGACCGCCTCGCAATGCGTGCAGCCGGATCCCTCGACTTCTGCCGGTCGCGCGTTGGTCAGCGTCGGT
>JACCYD010001342.1 GCA_013696695.1 Deltaproteobacteria bacterium
ACCGTGCGGCTCGCCGATGGCGCGGCGTCGAACGTGGTCACGCTCGTCTATCGCAACCCGCTGGTGCCGAAGATCGGGCCAGTCCAGCACTTCGCGACACCGCCGGGCGCGTCGCTGCTGACGATCGGGCGCGCGGGCACCGACATCGTGCTCGCGCAGCCGCTGGTGTCGCGCCGCCACGCCGACCTGCGATGGCAAGACGGCAAGCACGTCCTCATCGATCGCGATTCGCCGAACGGCACGTTCGTCAACGGCGAGCGCGTCAAGGGTTCGCGGCCGCTCGCGCCCGGCGACATCGTCCAGATCGGCACGTTTCGGCTGACCTACGATGGCGACAGCCTCGACTCGTTCGATCAGCGCGGCGCGATCCGACTCGATGCCAGCGCGGTCGAGCGCAGCGTCGGCAACCGGCAGTTGCTCGCACCCACCACGCTATCGATCGAACCGTGCGAGCTGGTCGCGATCGTCGGCGGCAGCGGCGCAGGCAAGTCGACGCTGATGACCGCGTTGTGCGGCTTCCAGCGCGCGTCGAGCGGCAAGATCGCGCTCAACGGCGATGATCTGTACGCCGGCTACGAGGCCTATCGCTCGATCATCGGCTTCGTGCCGCAGGACGACACGCTCCATCGCACGCTGTCGGTGAATCGCGCGCTCCAGCACGCCGCTCGGCTGCGCTTGCCGTCGGATACCACCGACGAGGAGATCGCGAAGCGCATCGTCTCGGTGCTCGACACCGTCGAGATGACGGATCACGCCGACAAGCGCATCGATCAACTCTCCGGCGGCCAGCGCAAGCGCGTCTCGATCGCGTGCGAGTTGCTCGCCGATCCGGTGCTGCTCTTCCTCGACGAGCCGACGTCGGGACTCGACCCCGGCCTCGAGCGCAAGCTGATGTACACGTTGCGCGCGCTCGCCGATGGCGGCCGCACCGTCATCGTGATCACGCACGCGACCACGAACATCACGATCTGCGATCACATCGCGTTCCTCACCGGCGGCAAGCTCGCGTACTTCGGCCCGCCGTCGCAGGCGCTCGAGTATTTCGGCGTCGCGGATTTCGCCGACGTCTACACCTCGACCGAAGGCGACGAGCGCGCCGCGAGCTGGGCCGAGCGGTATCGCGGCTCGCTGCAACACCAGAAGTACGCGGTCGAGCGCCCGGCGCGTGCCCCGGACGGCCCGTCGATCGAACAGCGCGCCGAGGCGGTCAAGCGCGCGCAGTCGTCGACGCACTCGAGCCTGCGGCAGCTCGCGATCCTGTGCCGGCGCTACGTCGAGCTGATCCTCGCCGACCGCAAGAACCTCGCGCTGCTGCTCCTGCAGGCACCGGTGATCGGCGTGTTGCTGGCGCTGGTGTCGAAGTCCGACAGCCTGGTCGGCGCGCGGATCGAGGCGAAGAAGCTGGTGTTCATGCTCGCCACCACCGGCGTGTGGTTCGGCGTGATCAACGCGGCTCGCGAGATCTGCAAGGAGTCGGCGGTGCTGCGGCGCGAGCGACTCGCCGGGCTACGCGCGGGACCCTATCTGGCGTCGAAGCTGATCGTGTTGTTCGGGCTCGTACTCGTGCAGAGCGCGCTGCTGCTCGGCGTCATCGCGGTGCGCTGCAAGCTGCCGGGTGATGGCGTCGTGATGCCCGCGCCGCTCGAGCTGTTCCTCACGATCGCGTTCTCCGGGCTCGCTGGCATCGCGCTCGGTCTCTGCGTGTCCGCCGTGGCGAGCACGCCCGACAAGGCGACGTCGCTGATCCCGATCGTGCTCGTCCCGCAGGTGCTGTTCTCCGGGATCATGTTCGGGCTGCACGGCATCCCGAAGCTCGCGTCGTATGCGGTGCCCGCACGCGCGGCCGTCGACGCGATGTCCGCCACGCTCGACACCAACGCGCTGACCACGCCGCTGTTCGTGCCGCTTCCGCCGGAGCCGCAGTACGCGCACGAAGCAGCGGTCCTGCTCGGTGGGTGGGGCCTGCTGTGGACGCAGGCGCTGGTGTTCACGCTGCTCGCGTGGCTCGCGCTGCGGCGCCGCTGATCACTTGCTCGCGGGTTCGGCGAGCTCGGCGAGCGTCGCCACGATGACGCCGGCGACCTTCGTGGTCTTCGGCATGTGCAGCGTGTCGAATCGATCCGTCGTCGCGTGATAGTGCGGCGTGTCCTCGCCCGAGCCGGTGACGTTGTGCGCCTCGACGCAATCCATCGGCGCGATCGCCGGGATGCCGGCCTCCTGAAACGACGTGTGATCGTCGCCGTAACAGAAGCCGTGCTGGATAAACGTCTTGTGCGCGACGCCGAGCCGCGTCGCCACGGCAGCCATGTGGTCGACGAGGAACTGCGACGCACTGTCGCCGAGGATGTCGAGCTCATCGTCCTCGCCCTGCGGCCAGTAACCGATCATGTCGGGCGCGATCACGCCCCTGACCTCGACGCCCTCCGACTGCAGCCACGTCACCATGTGCTTGCTGCCCATGCTGCCTTGCTCCTCGGCGGCGGTGAGCACGA
>JACCYD010001345.1 GCA_013696695.1 Deltaproteobacteria bacterium
GGCCTATCGCGCCGCCGTCATGGAGTTGCGTGAAGATTCGCCGTCGCGTGAAAAAAACCTCCAGCGTGGCGAAATCGCAACGCTGGCAAACCGCGGCGACGGGGGTGGGTGAGGCGACAGGCACGACCCGCCGTGGCAGGCTCGACGCCGAGCAACGATGACCACCAATCCAGAAACCGATCGAGATCGTGGTAGGTTGCGCGCCGTGGCAACCGGCCCTGTCGTACGGCTGCGAGACGTCACCAAGAGCTACGGCTCCGGCGCGGCCAACACCAAGGTGCTGCGCGGCGTCAGCATCGACGTCGAGCGCGGCGAGTTGGTGGCCCTGGTCGGCCAGTCGGGCTCGGGGAAGTCGACGCTGCTCAACATCATCGGTGGCCTCGACATGCCGGATTCCGGCGAGGTCGAGGTGCTCGGCATCGACACCTTGAAGGCGGGCGACAAGAAGCGCGCGAACCTCAGGAACCAGTCGATCGGCTTCGTGTTCCAGGCGTTCAACCTGATGGATCACCTCACGTGCCTCGGCAACGTCACGATCCCATCGGTGTTCGCCCACAACACGGGCGCGAAGGAGATCCAGGAGCGCGGACGCGAGTCGCTGCGCCGGGTCGGCCTCGCGGACTTCGCGCATCGCTATCCAACGGAGCTGTCTGGCGGGCAGAAGCAGCGGGTCGCGATCGCGCGCGCGCTGTTCGGTCAGCCATCGCTGCTGCTGTGTGACGAGCCCACCGGCAACCTCGATTCCGAGACCGGCAAAGAGGTCATCGACTTCTTCCGCGAGCTCAACGCCAAGGATGGCGTGACGCTGATGATCGTCACACACGAGCGTCGCGTGTCGAGTGTCGCCAAGCGCGTGATCGTGATGAAGGACGGTCTGATCGCGGAGACCTCCGACGAGGAGATCGCATCGAAGCAGGTAGGTCCCGCATGAAGGGAATGGGCCAACCATGATGCCCGTGAAGAATCTGCTCGGCATGGTGATCAAGAACACCATCCGCAGCAAACGCCACTTCATCCTGTCCGCGTTCGGCATCGTGATCGGAATCGGCGCGTTCGTGCTGTTCCTCGCGCTCACCCAGCAGGCCGGCGCGGTGCTCGAGAAGGTGTTCCCGCTCGACGAAGTCCAGGTGGTGGCGCCTCGCGTGTCGCTGCTCGGCAAGGATGCGAGCAAGCGCCTCGACGACACCACGGTGAAGATGATCACCTCGCGGCCCGAAGTGTCGTCGGCTGTGCCGCGCATGAGCCTCGCGTTTCCGGCTGCCGGTCGCGGCGACTTCGAGGGCACCGATCTCAAGTTCGAGGTCGGCGGCTTCGCCGATGGTGTCGATCCGAGCTTCGTGCAGGACGACGAGCGCATCCAGAAGTACTTCAAGGACTGGGAGCTGGTGAAGGACGATCCGAATCTGGTCGCGTGCACGCCTCCGCCGCGCGATCCGAAGGAAGACATCATCCAATCGCCTGGGAAGCGGCCGGTGGCCGCCGCGCCCGACGAGGATTCCGGTTGGGGCCCGCAGATTCCGGATCCGAACGCCGGTAGTGCCGGTAGTGCCGGTAGTGCCGGTGGTGCTGGAAGCGCTGGAAGCGCGGGGAGCGGTAGCGGCAGCGCGATGGCTGGCAGCTCCGGAGATGGCTCGGGCGCCGGCGCCGGTCCGGCCGCGGGCAGTGGCAGTGGAAGTGGAAGCGGCGCGGGCAGCGGCAGCGGCACGGCCATCGTCGTCCAGCAGACCGGTGCGCCGGTCGCCAAGGAGCCCTACTACAACCCGTGCCCCGAGCCCGATCGGTACTACTGCGATGACACCGAGCGGCGCTGCAAGCACCGCGTTCCGATCGTGCTGTCGTCGACGGTGGTCGAGCTCTACAACAACCAGTTCGCGAAGTCGCACGGCATGCCGATGGCCGATCAGAACCTGGTGAACATGTTGATCCAGCAGCGCGGCCTGTCGGCGATGCGGTTCTCCGTCGGCCTCGGCTTCACCACGATCGCGGGCACCGGCGTCGTCACCAGGCGGCGCCCGAAGCGCGTCGAGGCGGTCGTCGTCGGCGTGTCCTCGCGCGCGATGCCGGTCGGCGTGACGATGCCGATCGAGTACATCCGCCGCTGGAACAAGGAATACCTCGGCGAGGAAGCCGCGGGCGCGTACTCGTCGATCATCGTCAAGTTCAAGGATCGCAACCAGCTCGCGCCGTTCAGCGAGTGGATCGAGACGCCGGAGAGCGCGGGCGGTCCGGGACTGCGGCTCGAGGATCAGCTGGGGAAGCGGTTCGCGACCGTGATCTTCGTGATCCGGCTGCTGTTCCTGATCATCTCGATCGCGATCCTCGTGATCGCCGTGATCAACATCGGCCACAACTTCTTCATCCAGGTGTCCGAGCGCCGCCGCGAGATCGGCATCATGCGCGCCGTCGGCGCCACCGAAATGGACGTGCGCTTGATCATGCTGGGCGAGGCGGCGCTGATCGGCATCGTCGGAGGCCTGATCGGCCTCGGCCTGGCAGTCGGGATCGGAGCCGGGTGGGACTACTACGCGCGCAACAACATCCCGGCGTTCCCGTTCAAGCCGGCCTCGTGGTTCGAGTTCAAGACGTGGATCTGGGCCGGCGGCCTCGGATTTTCGACGCTGTTCTGCATCCTCGGCGGGTTCCTCCCCGCGCGCCGTGCCGCGAAGATGGAGCCGGCGCAGGCGCTGGCTGCACAGTAGGATTGTAAACAGCCAGCGTGGGACATCCCCGATTTGTGGGCTCCCTAAAACGAATGGCCCAAGGAAGCAAATTACGTTAGGGTCCATTCCTCTGCCAAGGCAGGGTAATCCGGCGATCTAGTGGTGGTTTCAACGTGAAAAAGCCGACTCCCTTCGGCAAGTACTTCCTGCTCGAGCGGATCAACGTCGGCGGCATGGCCGAGGTGTTCCGCGCGAAGGCCTTTGGTGTCGAGGGTTTCGAGCGGCTGGTCGCGGTCAAACGCATCCTGCCGAACATCGCGGAGGACAAAGAGTTCATCCGCATGTTCATCGACGAGGCGAAGCTGTCGGTTCAGCTGAACCACGCGAACGTCGCGCAGATCTTCGATCTCGGCGTCGTGGACGGCGCGTACTACATCGCCCTCGAGCACGTACACGGCCGCGATCTGCGCGGCATCTTCGACCGCTGCCGCAACGTCGGCGAAGCGATGCCCGTCGCGCAGGCGTGCTTCATCGTGATGAAGACCTGCGAGGGTCTCGACTACGCGCACAACAAGCGCGATCAGTCGGGTCGCGAGCTCGCACTCGTCCATCGCGATGTCTCGCCGCAGAACGTCCTCGTGTCGTTCGAGGGCGAGGTCAAGATCATCGACTTCGGGATCGCGAAGGCCGCCGGCAAGGGCAGCAAGACGCAAGCAGGCATCCTCAAGGGCAAGTTCGGGTACATGTCGCCGGAGCAGGTCCGTGGCCTTCCCGTCGATCGCCGCAGCGACGTGTTCTCGGCCGGCATCGTGCTCTACGAGCTGCTCACCGGTGAGCGACTGTTCGTCGGCGAGTCCGACTTCTCGACGCTAGAGAAAGTCCGCAACGTCGAGATCCTGCCGCCGTCCACGTACAACCGCCGGATTCCCGACGAGCTCGAGCGGATCGTTCTCAAGGCGCTCGCGAAGGACACCGAGGATCGCTATCAGAACGCGATCGATCTCCACGACGAGCTGCAGGCCTTCGTCTACACGGCCGGCGAGTTCTACTCGCGCAAGGATCTTGCCGGCTGGATGAAGAAGACGTTCGGCAAGGAGATCGAGGAAGAGACGGCGAAGCTCGAGAGCTATCGCCAGCTCAAGCCGCCTCCGGCCGAGCCGATCACGTTGCAGCCGCGCACGATCACGGGCCGCCAGACGCCGCCGCCGGTGCGCAGGTCGACGCAGGCGATGACTGGCCTGGGAAGCGGCACCAAGCCCCCGCCGCCTCCCCGAGTCTCGTCCTCGCAGCTGCCGGTGCAGGTGGCCTCGGTGCCGTCGTTGCCGCCGTTGTCGCCGTTGTCCTCCGGCTCGAAGCAGCGCGACGATCAATCCCACGCCGATCAGCTGAACTGGGACGACGACGAGCTCGAGACCCAGATCTACGACAACCCCGAGGACGATCCGCGCAACAAGCAGCCAGGCGCGGGGCGCTCGCACTCGACCAGCAAGCAGCTGCCGCTGACGGCACCCACCTCGCAGCCGGGGCTCGCGGCGGTCGCGACAGCCTCGGCCAGCGATCCCACCACGATGACAGCCGCGCCAGGCGGCCCCGATCTGTCGAACCTGGTCGGCTCGACCGTGCGCGGCTGGGAAGGCGGCGCGCCCGCGAACGGCATCGCGCCATCGCCGGGGAGTGGGAGCTATCCCAGCACCAACGGCACCAACGGCCACAAGATCGCCACCGGCTCGAACCGCAGCGTCGTGGCCGGCTTCGGCGAGCCGCCGAGTCACCATCACTCGTCGTCGGGCCACATCGTGACCGAGCCGCCGCAGTTGCTGTTCGACCCGATGGCGTCGTTCGGCCACGGCATCGCGTCCCGCAAGGATCCGAACAAGCGCGGCATCCTGATGATCGCGATCGGTGGCGCCGTGGTTGCCGCGATCGCCGTCGTCCTGGTCGTCGTGTTGACCGCCGACTCCACCCCGAAGCAAGCCGACGCCGGCTCGTCGGGCCAGGGCACCGGCAAGCCGGATCCCAAGCCGGCACCCGCCGATCCGAACACCGGCTTCGATCTCTACGTCACGCCCGCCGGGCTGACGCAGTGGAAGCTCGACGGCGAGCCACGCACCGATCGCTTGCCCTCGCGCATCCGCAGCATTCCGGCGGGGCCGCACACGATCCAGATCGAGCCGCCGCCCGGGTTCCTCAGCCAGAGTCAGCAGATCGTCGTCGAGCTCGGCAAGGCGCCGAAGGTCGAGATCAACCTGCAGCCGCTCGCGAACATCGTGGGCGTGTTCGATTCGACGCCGCCCGGCGCCACGGTCTCGTTGATCGTCGACGGTCAGCGCCAGCTGCTCGGCCCGTCGCCCCAGAAGGTGCCCCTCGATCCTCGTCGCACGTACCAGATGCTGTTCGAGAAGCAGGGCTACGTCTCGGTCAACCGGCCGATCGTGTTCAGCGGTCAGCAAGAAGAGAAGTACAACGTTCCGCTCGAGAAGACGGGCGGGCTCACGCAAGCCGATCCGCCGAAGCCGGACCCGACCAAGCCGGATCCCGCGATCAAGAAGCCGGATCCGATCAAGCCGGATCCGACGATCAAGAAGCCGGATCCGACGATCAAGAAGCCGGACCCGACGAAGCCGGACCC
>JACCYD010001349.1 GCA_013696695.1 Deltaproteobacteria bacterium
TCTTCGATCTCCACGGCTGGCGCGTCGCGCTCCTGGTGACCGCGGCGGTCGGCCTGCTGTGGGTTCCGATCTGGATCCTCGTGACGTCCCGCCCGGCGGTGCGCGCGCGCATCGATCACGTCGTCGATCACACCACGCCGCGTCCACGCGTGAGCGAGCTGATCCGTCACCCGATCATGATGCGCGCACTGATCGGCATCTTCGCGGCCGCACCCGTGATCGGCCTGATGCTCGCGTGGGGCGCCAAGTACCTCGACACGACCTGGGGCATCAAGCAAAAGGACGTCGGTCACTACCTGTGGCTCCCGCCGCTGATGTTCGATGCCGGTGCGATCCTGTTCGGCGATCTCGCGTCACGCCTCAAGCGGCCGCCCGGCGAGCCAGCGCGCGGCCTCTACGCGATCGCGATGCTCCTCGCGATGGCGATCGCGGCCCTGCCGTTCGCGACCACGCCGTGGATCGGCATCGCGATCATCGGCGCCTCCGTCGTCGGCTCCGGTGGGCTCTACGCGATCTGCACGTCGGACCTGCTCGCGCGGATGCCGTCCGAGTGCGTGTCGACCGCGAGCGGCATCGTCGCCGGCGCTCAATCGGTCGCGCTGATCGCGCTCGGTCCCCTGATCGGCGCGGTCGTCGGTCACTACGGCCACTACGACGGCGTCGCGATCGGCGTCGGCTTGTGGGCGTTGCCCGGCTGCTTGATCTGGATCTTCTGGAAGCCGGCCGCGAAGTTCTAGTCGCGGTGCTCGAGCATCCACTGCCGGAATGACTCGACGAGAAACTCGGGGTCGTCGAGCGCGCGCTCGGCCGCCTTGCGCCCGCCATCGTGCTCCATCGCGTAGGTCAGCTCGGTGCCGTCGTCGATCGCGGTGAACCGCGCGAAGCCACGCACGCCGCCGCGCTTCACCTCGCGAGGCTCCCAGCGCACGACATGCGCCTCGAGATCGTAGGTGTACTCGAGCGCATAGATCAGCTCGGCGGCGTACTCGAACCGGATCTCCGTCGGCAGGCCATCGGGCCGCGCCGATACCACGTACGCGTTGCGCAGGCCCGGCACCCAGCTGAGCATCGCCACCGCATCGGTGAACACGCGCCAGCACGCATCGAGCGGGCGGCCCACGATGGTGCTGACGATCTTCACTATCGACCCAGGCGCTTCGCGGAGCCCTTGATGGCCTGGCGCGACGACGGATGCGATTGCAGCACCGACCGCGCGAGCTTCTGGAGCTCGGGGTGAACCTTGAACTGCGGCAACACGAACTTGCCGAGGTAATCGGGGTTGTCGTTCGCGAGCGCGTTGAGCTCGTTGCGCGCCGCGCCGCGCTGGTTGGCCGCAAAGCGCGCGAAGATGCGGGAGATCCGCGCCTGCACCTCGATCTGATCGCGATTCTCCTTCGGGTACTCGATGGTGTCGATCAGCGCGAGCGCGTCCTTCGACTTGCCGGTGCGAGCCCACGCTTCCGCGATGATCGCGGAGGCCATCGCCTTCATCTGCGCGCGTTGCGGGTTATCGAGGTTGATCAGATCGGCGCTCTTGCGCGCGTCCTGCGTGCGACCGAGGCCGAGGCAGAGCTGCACGCGTAGCAGCGACACGTCGTCCTGCATCATCGGCGGGTAGGCCTTGAGCTCGACGCGATCGAGCAGGCGCAGCGCGGCGCCCGGATCGTCCTGCGCCTGGAGCTGTGCGCGCGCGAAGATGCTGGTCGGCGAATTGGCATCCTTGCCCTCGGCCAGCTTCGCGAGCGCGTCCTTGCGCGCCTCGGGCGATGCGGTCGACCCCTGAAGCAGCGAGACCACCCGCTTCTGCTTCTTCAGCATGCGGAACGACAGCCCCATGATCACGAGCATCGCGAGCGTCAGGACGCCGACGATGATCTGCACCACCAGGCTGCCGGTGGAGATCGCGAAGACCCAGGCGGCCACGGCGATCAGAACAATGATGATGATCCGCTTCTTGCTCACGCCCCCCGACTGGACAACCTGGGGTTTGGACGCTTCTTCGCCTGGACCGTCACTCATATCCGGCGATCAGTACCGGCGGCGCCCCGTTCGTCAAGTGGCTCTGACGGGGGCCTTTCATCGACGGGGCGGTGGACCTCCCACGGTGAACCGCACGCGACCGCCGATCGGCGTCGCGAAGAACCGATCGACCTCCGCGCTCGCGATCACCGCGATCACCGGATAGCCCCCCGTCGTCGGGTGCTCCGGTCCGAGCACGATCGGCGCGCCGTCGGGAGGAAGCTCGACCGCACCGCGCGCCATCGGCCGCGACATGCCGCTGGCCGGCGGGGCCGGCAGTGCGGACC
>JACCYD010001351.1 GCA_013696695.1 Deltaproteobacteria bacterium
CAACTGCCACAGCTCGCAGCTGACCAAGCTCGACGTCGAATCTTCGCGCGACCTCGCACGCGCGATGGGCCGCATCAGCGGCTACGAGTACGCGGAGGCCTATCAAGTGCTCCGCATGCGCGTCTGACCAGCCGCGGCCCTCAAAGAAAAGCCTGACGAAACGACGCAGCCGACCAACGTGGTCGGCTGATCGTATGGACGGGACAGCTCGACTTGCTTGTCGAGAACGTGCTCGTCATCGAGCTCAAGGCGATCGAGACGGTCCTACCTCTGCATCGAGCGCAGCTGCATTCCTATCTGCGTGCGACGAACTGTCTCTCGGCTTGTTGTTGAACTTCAACGTGCCGTTGCTGCGCGAAGGGATTCATCGGGTAATCCTGAAGCCGTGACGCAGGTCCATTCGCACGGGCGTGGCGTGTGCTCGGATTCTTGTACGCAAAGACACGAAGACGCTAAGAGGACGTCAGATCAATCCAATCATCCCCATTCGACTGTGCAATCTGATCTCCTAGCACACGCGTAAAAAACTCCGAACCCTGCCGCTGATCTGATGACTTCGTGTCTTTGCGTCTTTGCGTACAAGAATCCGTGCGTCGTGCCGCCGCTCTGACCTTCGTGCCTTTGCGCCTTTGCGTACAAAATCCGAGCACACGCCCTGCCCGTGCGTCGTGCCGCTGATCTCGCCTGCCCGTGCTCTGAGCCTTCGCGCCTCGCGTACCCGAACACACGTCGTCGCTTCGCGCCTTCGCGTACCCGAAACGCACGACGCCGAGGTCTCCCTCGGCGTCTTCGCGTTCACATCACTTCGTGTTCACGCTGGAGGCGGGTAGCCGCCGCCACCGTAACCGCCCCCACCGCCGCCAGCAGCACCACCACCTTGCGGGGGATAGCCACCACCACCTTGCGGAGGATAGCCGCCGCCTTGCGGGGGATAGCCGCCGCCTTGCGGAGGATAACCGCCACCTTGCGGGGGATAGCCGCCGCCTTGCGGAGGAGGTTGACCGCCCTGGCCGGGCATCTGCTGCATCATGCGCTGCGGCGGCGCGGGACCGCTCCAGCCCGACTTGGCGCCGAGCATGAGGATCGCCATGAAGCCGATCGCTCCGTGGATGACGCCGCCGGAGAGGCCGCTGGCGATGGCTTCCCACGAGGCGCTGACGAACACACCGTTAATGACCTGCGTGAGCTCGAACAGCGCCTGGATGCCGTACGCGAAGCCCATCAGGCCTAGCGCGTACCGCTCGGGCTGCTTCATCGTGGCGTTGTTGGTCTTGCCGAGGAAGATGAGGCCGAACACGACCACGGTGCCGGCACCGACGATGATCGGGGCGAGCGCAGCGCGGATGGCCATGCTGCCGCCCTTGAAGCCGCCGAGGGCGAAACCCAGAATCGAGTCGACGCCTGCCGCTGCGAGACCGACGCCCGCGATGATGAAGGCCCAGATGACGAGCTTGATGCCGACCTGAGTGTCGTCCTTGCTCGGGCTATTCGCACGTTGCCGATCGAGCGTGATCACGAAATACGATGCGCCGATGAACACGACCGCAATTGCGATCGGGATCAGCTGCATCACCATCTGAAACATCGCTCGCTCCACGTGGCCTCCTAGCCCGAGATTGGACGCGGTCCGAGGGGAGCCGCCGGGGGGTTATCAAGATCCCATATATTGGAACTCTGATACTGGCCCGAGTCCATTAACGTGAAGCCGACAAACAGCGCAGCCGCGAGGATCGCACTTATAAAAATGACCGAGTGAAACAGCTTGTCGTACTTCAAGTGCATGAAGAACAGCACGACGAGCGTCGCCTTGATCACCGCGATGAACATCGCGAGCGCGAGGTTCAGGTTCATTCCGAAGTCGACCTTGGTCGCCAGCACCGTGACCGCCGTGAGCACCATGAGGGCCCCGCCGGTTCCAAGCAGCACCTTGGTAGATGCGACGTGAGACAGCCCGTGGTCGTGGGCATCGTTGGCCCGCACGTGATCGTTCGCCCGCACGTGATCGTCGTCGTGATGTTCGATAGCCATGGGGTGCTCCTCAGTGGATGAGGTACATGAGCGGGAACAGGAAGATCCAGATGAGGTCGACGATGTGCCAGTACAGCGCCGCCCAGTCGACCGGACCGAAGTACTCGGGCGTGAAGTGACCCTTCACCGCACGAATCAGCAGCCAGATGAAGATGAACACGCCGACCAGCACGTGGATGCCGTGCAGACCGGTCATCGCAAAATAGATCGTGAAGAACATGCCCGTGTGCTCGGGCGGCGGACCGTCGTAGTGCGAGCCGTGCACGTGTGAGACTTCTTCCGCGGTGAGCGCCTTCGCGCCGACCTGCAGCTTCTTCTCCTTCACAGCGTAGACGTCGCCCTCGACACCCGGCTTCGCCGGCGGCTTGCAGACACCTTGAACGACGATCTCCGCGGGACGGACCTCGTGGTCGTGGTGCTCGACGACCAATCCGACTTGATCGCTACGCACGCACTCGCCGACCGCGTACGTCGTCAGGTCGGCGTCCTTGGCGTGTGCAGCGAGACAGGCCGCGTCCTTCGCATCGGGACACTTGAGCTCGAGATCGCTCTTGCGGGCCTTGGCGAGTGCGCTCTCCTGCTTGCCGCGCGAGTAGGCGCAGCCGCCTTGATCGGCGTGCCACGCGCTGACCCGATAGAGCTCGGAGCTCGCGCAGCTGCCCGCGACCCACGAAGCTTCGATCTGCTTGTTGAGCACGGCGAGCTGCGCGTCGAGCTCCTTCGAGCTGACGCCGGTCTTGTTGGTGGTCGCGACGGCGGCAGCCATCGCGCTTGCGAGATCGGCGCGGAGCTTCTCGATCGACGGGCCACTGGTGCACCGCATCGAGTAGAACCAGCCCGGTCGACACACCGCCGGCTGATGGCTGGTGCGCCAGCACGCGCTCGTATCGCCCCCCTTGCACTGCTGGGGGATCGGGACGGGCTTCGCGTCGGGCGCCGGCGCATAGATCGCCGACTTCGACTCGGGATCGAACATGCCCTTGAGCTCGACCATCTTGGTCTCGACGACGGAGCACTCGGCCTGGATTCCTGCCTTGAGCGGCTGCGTGTCGAGCGCGAACATCGGGATGCAACCGGCTTGCGCCGCGCTCTTCCCGTAATCCCAGATCACGCTGCCCTTGCTACCGGGGCATGCGTTGTTCTTCGTGATCATCGGCTTGCCGCTGGCCGTGATGCACGGGTCGAAGTTCTTCCCGAACAACAGGTGCTCGTGAATCTTGTGCGTGTACTCGATGTACTTGATGGCGAGGAACGCCATCGCGCACACCAGCGTCGCCGAGAGACACGCGATGAGGAGCTTCTTCTGGCGCATCTGCGCGGCGCGCACGGCCCACGCCGCGGTGAGGCTCGAGAAGATCAGCACGCCGGTGTTGATCGCGCCGAACTTCACGTCGAGGTATTTGTGCGCGTACGCGTAGATCTCCGGGTGGTGGTGCCGGTAGAGGGTGTACGCGACGAACAGCGCCGAGAAGAACAGCACTTCCTGCGCGAGGAACAGCCAGATGCCTAGCTTGCCGGAGTCGAACTGGTGCTGGGCGTCGTCGTAGTGGTGCTGGATCCACGGCGAGTGGTTGTGACCGTGATCGTCGCCGCCGTGATCATCATGGCCGGCACTCACTTGTCACCGTCCTTGTCGGCCTTCTTGGCTTCATCGGCCTTCTTGGCTTCGTCGGCCTTCTTGGCTTCGTCGGCCTTCTTGGCTTCCTCTGCCTTGGCGTCCGCTTCCTTCTTGGCCTCTTCGGCCTTGAGATCGGCGGGCAGGTCGGGGATGTCCCAGCCGGCGGTCAGCGTTGGCTTCGCGGCGTCCTCCGCCGTGGCCTCTGCGAGTTTCGGCTCGACCTTCGGCTCGTCGACCGGAGCGGATGCCTTTGGTGCTTCGGTGTGACCGATGATCGTCGCCGCGATCGCGGGTGACACCGACGGCTCGTCGACCTTCGGCGCTTCGACCACCGGCGCCTCGACCACAGGCTCGACCGTGGGTGCTTCGACCTTGGCCTCGAGCTTCGGCTCTACCTTGACCGCCGGTGCAACCGACGGCGTCTTGGCGCGTGGCTCTTCCGTGACCGCCGGTGCGGTCGAAGGCGTCTTTTCGCGCGAAACTGTTTCGCGCGCTACATGGGCGCGCTGCTCTTCCGGAAGCTTGCCTTCGACCTTGGGCGCGACGATCTTGATCTCCGACGCACGCTTCGCGCGCTCGGGGATCGGCGGCGGCTCGGTGGGCTTGCGCTTGCGCGGGGCTTCGTCGGCTGGTGGCAGCTCCGTGGCTCCGACGAACTTGCCTGCCGATGGTAGCTTCGGTTCCTCGTAGTCGTCGGGCTTGCGGCCTTCGACAACCGGCGTGACCGGTTGCTTGTGGAACTCGTGCGCGTTCCCCGGCGCCTCGTGCGGCTCGACGTGCTCCGGCGAGCGACGCTCCCAGACGTCTTCCTCGACCTCGACCAGATCGTCGTAGTTGTAAATCTCGTGAACGACGGGCGGCTTCTCGAAGTTGTAGAGCGGCGGCGGCGTCGGGCACTGCCACTCGAGCGACGTGCCACCCCACGGGTTGCGCGATGCGCGCTTGCCGTTCTTCAGCGACGCCATGAGATTCACGATCGACACGAACATCGAGATGCCGAGGACGAACGCGCC
>JACCYD010001353.1 GCA_013696695.1 Deltaproteobacteria bacterium
AGCCAGCGCTCGCCGGCGACCAGCATGCGCGCACCCGGCCGCCGGTATGACGAGCCGGCGACGCGCACGACCGTCGCGAGCAGGAACGCCGTGCCCTCCGCTTCGAGGCGCGCGGCCTCGCTGACGATGCGCTCGAGCTCGTTCATGTCATTCCGGGCACGGTGTGCCGGCTTGCGCCCACAGCTCCCACGCGTCGATGAACGTCTTGTACGGTGTCGACACCGGCGCGCGTCCGAAGCCCGGGCTCCAGCCCCACAGCACGAGTGGCGTATCGAGGTGCTTGCGGAGCGCGGCCATGTCCTTGCCGCCGTTCCTCGCCGGATCCTTGACCTGCTCGCACAGCGCGCGTGGTGCGACACCGACGAACACCAGCTTCTCCTCGGGCTTCGGCATGTGCCAGCCCTCGGACACGCCTGGCGGGATCTTGAGCCCGTAGTTGCTCGACGGGTTCGCCGGGCCGTGACACGTGGTGCACTCCGCACCGGCCATGCCGCGACCTTCGGGCCCGCGCAGCACGTTCATCTGGTGCACGCGGCCTTCATCGCCTTGCAGCGGCGCATCGCCCGCGGGATGGCAGTTCTGGCAGCGCGGATGCTGGAGCACCGCACGCACGGTCTCGAACGCGGCGACGCCGCTCGCCGTGTCGGGCGCTTTCGTGTCCGGTCGATTCGGTTGTCCCGTCTTGTCGCCGCAGGCGCCGAGGGCGAGGACGAGGGCGAGGACGATCAACGTCGCGCGAATCATTTCGCACCTGCCAGGCGCAGCGGCAATGTCCGCAGCCGTTGCTTGGTGAGTGCGTACACCGCGTTCGCGACCGCGGGTGCGATCGGCGCGGTGGCCGGCTCGCCGATGCCGCCCATCTTGGCGTCGCTCGGGATGATGTGGACCGTGACCTTCGGCATCTCGTGCATCCGCAGCACCGGATAGTCGTGGAAGTTGCTCTCGACGACCTTGCCGTTCTCGAGCGTCAGCTTGCCGTGCAGCGCGGCGCTGAGCCCGAACACGATCGAGCCTTGCACCTGCGCCTCGATGCCGAGCGGGTTGACTGCGGTGCCGCAATCGACCGCCGCGGTCACCGAGTGGACGCGGATCTTGCCGGCCTCGACGGAGACCTCGGCGACCTCGGCGATGATCGAGCCGAACGATTCGTGCACTGCGATGCCGCGCGCGCGCCCGGCCGCCGGTGGCGTGCTCCAGTTGGCGTGCTTCGCCGCCGTCTCGAGCGCCCGTGCGAACCGCGGCTTGCCCTTGAGCAGCGCGAGGCGATACGCGAGCGGATCCTTGCCGGCCTTGTGCGCGAGCTCGTCGATCATGCTCTCGAGCGCGAACGCGGTATGCGTGTTGCCGACCGAGCGCCACCACAGCACCGTGATCGGCGTCTTCGGCGAGTGCAGCGACACGTGCTTCGCCGCGGTCCCCTCGAGGTACGGCGAGTCCGGGATGCCCTCGATCGAGGACGCATCGACGCCGTTTTTCACCATGAACTTCTCGAAGGGCGTGCCGGCGAGGATCGATTGCCCGGCGACGACGTGATGCCACGACCCGGGCTTGCCGTCCGCGGTGATGCCGACGCGCACGCGATGGACATACGCGGGACGGTAGTAGCCGCCGCGCATGTCGTCCTCGCGCGTCCATACCACCTTCACCGGAACGCCGGCAGCCTTCGCCACGATCACGGCCTCGGCGACGAAGTCCGATGCCGGATTGCCGCGGCGACCAAAGCCGCCGCCGAGGAACGTGGTGTGGATCGTCACCTTGTCGGGCGTGGTGCCCAGGATGTGCGCCGCGGTGCCCTGGTCGACGGTCTGGAACTGCGTGCCCGTCCAGATCTCGCAGCGATCGCCGTCGATCTTCACGGTGCAGTTGAGCGGCTCCATCGTCGCGTGCGCGAGGTACGGCACCTCGTAGGTCGCGTCGAGCTTGTTCACCGCGTCGTCGTACGCCTTCTTCGCCGTGCCGACGTTGGCCACCAGCGCGCCCTCGGTCTCCGCGAGCTTGCGGAGCTCGGCCATCAGCTTGTCGGTGGACACGCCACCGCCCTCGGGCGTCGACCACTCGGCGCGGATCGCCTCGCGGCCGAGCTTCGCGGCCCAGAAGTTCTTGGCGACGACGGCGACGCCGTTCGCGGTGGCGACGACTTTCTCGACGCCGGGGACCTTCATCGCCTCGGCGCCGTCGAACTTGACGAGCTTGGCGCCAAACGCGGGCGGTCGGAGCACGACGGCGGTGCGCAGGCCGGGGAACGTGACGTCGATGCCGAACACCGCTTGCCCGGTGATCTTCTCCGGCGTGTCGAGCCGGCGAACCGTGGTGCCGATGATCTTCCAGTCTTTTGGCGCCTTGAGCTTCACCGTCTTCGGCGGCGGCAGCTTCATCGCGGCCTCGGCGACCTCGCCGTAGGTCAGCTGCTTGTCGCCAAACTTGATCACGCCGGCGGCGGCCGCGAGCTTGCCCGGCTGCGTCTTCCAGCGCGTGGCCGCGGCCTGCAGCAGCATCTGCTTCGCGGCCGCGCCGACGTTGCGATAGCGATCGAACTCGCCATTCGTCGACGACGATCCGCCGGTCATCTGCATGCCCATCGCGGGGTGGCCGTAGATCATGGCGGTCGGCGCGTGCTCGCAGCGAACTTTGGACCAGTCGCACTCGAGCTCCTCGGCGATCAGCATCGCGAGGCCGGTCCAGATGCCCTGGCCCATCTCGGAGTGCGCGAGCACGACGGTGACCGAGTTATCGGTGCCGATCTTGAGGAACGCGTTCGGCGAGATTGGCGGCTGCGCTGCCTGCGGTGCGGCCTTGACCACGTTCGGAACGTGAAAGCTGATCACCAGCCCCGCTGCGCCCGCCGCGGTGCCGGCGAGGAATCCTCGACGCGAGACGTTCACTTGGCACCTCGGTTCAGCCGCGATGCGAGATGGATGGCCTCGCGCACGCGCTGGTAGGTGCCGCAGCGGCAGATGTTGCCCGCCATCGCGGCGTCGATCTCCGTGTCGGTGGGCTCGGGCTTCTTCTTGAGGAGCGCGACCGCCGTCATGATCTGACCGGACTGGCAGTAGCCGCACTGCACGACATCAGCCTCGGCCCACGCGCGCTGCACGGGGTGCGAGCCGTCCTTCGACAGGCCCTCGATCGTCGTCACCTTGCGCGTGCCGACGCTCGACACCGGCGTCACGCACGCGCGAACCGGGTTGCCGTCGAGGTGCACCGTGCACGCTCCGCACTGCGCCATGCCGCAGCCGAACTTCGTCCCGTTCAGCTGCAACAGATCTCGGAGGACCCAGAGC
>JACCYD010001430.1 GCA_013696695.1 Deltaproteobacteria bacterium
CGCGCGTGCTGGCCGCACCCGACACCCGAATCGATGCGGCGTGGGCCCACGCGCAAGCGCGCGATGCGGCGGCGCGCCGCGTCCGCGATCCGTTGCTGGTCGGCTGCAGCGGTCGTCGCCTGATCCACGGCGAAGGGGACGGGTGCCCGGGGCTCGTGATCGATGCCTACGCCGACACCGCGGTCGTCGTGTTCGACGGCGTGGCCGCGAGCGCGTTCTGGCGCCCTGGCCTCGCCGACGTGATCGCCGGGATCGAGGCTGCGGGCATCGCCCTCGCGCATGTCTGGGTGCGTGCCGATCGCGGAGCGAAGCGGCGCGGCGACGGCGGCGAAGGCGAAGCGCTGCGCGGCGATCCACCGGCGGAGATCACGATCTCCGAGGACGAGGCGCGCTTCATCGTCGACGTGCGCCACGGTCAGAAGACCGGGTTCTTCCTCGACCAGCGCGAGAACCGGCGCACGGTGCGCAAGCACGCGGCCGGCGCGACCGTGCTCAATCTATTCTCGTACTCCGGTGGCTTCTCGCTCCACGCCGCGCTCGGCGGCGCGACGCGCGTGACGTCGGTGGACATCGCGCCACCGGCGATCGCGGCGCTGTCGCGCAATGTGGCGCTGTCGGGCCTCGACGCCCTAGCGCACGAGGGCGTCGTCGCCGACGTCTTCGACTTCCTGGTCCGAGCAGCCAAGCAGCGCCGCCGGTGGGACCTCGTGATCTGCGATCCGCCGAGCTTCGCGCCGAGCGAACGCGCGAAGCCGAACGCGCTCGCCGCGTATCGCAAGCTGGCCGTCGCGGCGCTCGCGGTGACCGAGCCAGGCGGTCGGTTCGCCCTCGCCTCGTGCTCGAGTCACGTCACCGAAACCGAGCTGCTCGCGATGCTCGCGGGGGTCGATCCCGGGGCACGCTTGCGGCTGTCCGCGGGCGCAGCGTCCGATCACCCGGTGGTTCCGGGGTTCGCCGAGGGTCGCTACCTCAAGTTCCTGTTATTCGACGTGTAACAGCGGCGTGGCGGCCGGATCTGAACGCGCTCCGAAACCCGCTCGGCGCTGCGCTTTGTGCGCAGAATCTCCGAGGCAAATTCTGTACTTGACCCGACTACCTACACTTCGCTACAGAAGCCGCCAATGCGGAGCCTACGGATCGCTTTCTGGGTCGTGATCAGCTTCTCTGCTGTCGTCGCCTGCGGCGGCAACTCGAACAACGACGACTTCCCGGATACCCCGTGCTCCGACGGCATCGACAACGATGACGACGGCACGATCGACTTCCCCGAGGACCTCGGCTGCGTGTCCGCCACGGACGACACCGAGAACAGCCCGACGAGCCCGAAGTGCGATGACGGTCGCGATAACGACGGCGACGGCAAGGCCGACTATCCCAGCGACCCGGGCTGCTTCGCGCCGGCTGGTGACGCGGAAGAAGACGACTGCCCCGACGGTCCGTTCTGCCCGCAATGCGGCAACGGCGAAGACGACGACATGAACGGCGCCGTCGATTACCCCGAGGATCAAGGCTGCGAGAGCGCGGCCGATAGCAGCGAGTTTCTCAATAACCCCGTCGCGTGCGGCGCGATGATGAAGATCAAGCAGCTGCCGGTGTCCGGCATGGATTCGGGCACGCTCGATGCGAGCAGCACGTCGTCGGTGATGTCGCCGTGCGGCGGTGGCAGCGGCGCACCCGCGATCGCGTACGTCTTCAACCTCTCCAAGCCCAAGGTCATCCAGGCGTCCACCGACGACTCCGCCACCACCGCGGACACCGTGCTCGATATCCGCAGCGCGAACTGCGTCGATCCGGCCTCCGAGCTCGCATGCAGCGACGACATCGACGGCGACAACTCGGCCTCGATGGTGACCAAGTCCCTGCAGGCCGGCACCTACTACCTGATCGTCAGCGGCCACGACACCAGCTCGCAGGGCAACTACACGCTCTACGTGCAGATGTTCAACGGCGAGGGCGCCGAGTGCGCGGACCAAGCCGAGTGCGGCCCCGGGTTGCTCTGCCGCACGCCGGCCGGCGCGCCCGCGCAGATCTGCGCCCAGCCCGCGTGCAACGACGGCGTCGACGACGAGCCCGACGGCAAGACGGACTACCCGAACGATCCGGGCTGCACGTCGCCGAACGACAATGACGAGTTCGACACCTGCCCCAACATGCCGCAGTGCCCCGAGTGCTTCGACGGCCTCGACAACGACGGCGACGGTCAGTTCGACTATCCGAACGACGTCACCTGCAAGGCCGCCGGCGACGCCAGCGAATCGTGCATCAGCGCCGAGGGCGTCGAGCCGATCATCCAGGCGGTCACCACCGGCACCACGGTCGGCGCCACCAACGATTTCAACCCGACGTGCGATTCCGGCAGCGGCGCCGCACCCGACAAGCACTTCCGCCTCGACCTGCCGGCGATGACGTCGCTGACGGTCAACACCACTGGCTTCGACGTCGCGCAGTCCCTGCTCGACACCAGCTGCGGCGGCACCGCGCTGCAGTGTAGCGATCCGGAAACGTTCACCAGCGGCGCGCTCGCCGCGGGCTCGTACTACCTCGTCGTCGACGGCTACTTCACGACGTCGCAGGGCGCGTTCACGATCAACGTCAGCGGCAAGATCGCCAACGGCGGTCGCTGCGATAGCAGCCCGTTACTCACCTCCGGCGCGCTGACGTGCAACCCCGGCTTCGCCTGCAAGGGCACCGCGGGTCAGAAGACCTGCCAGACCGCGCAGTGCAATGACGGCCTGGACAACAACAACAACGGCGGGAAGAAAGACTTCCCGCAGGATCCGGGCTGCACGAGCCTGTCCGACGACACCGAGACCACCGTCTGCCCCGGCGCGCAGTGCCCGGTGTGCAGCGACGGCCAGGACAACGACGGCGACAACCTGACCGACTTCCCGGCCGATCCGAGCTGCATCGCAGCGTCGGGCACCAGCGAGACCTGCGTCGCCACCGAAGGCACCGCGATCATCACGACGGCAGCCACCACCGGCGATACCGCGACGGCCACCGACGACATCAAGCTGTCGTGCGCGTCGTCGACGTCGACCGGCAAGGACCTCGTCTATCAGTTCACCGTGCCGATGCTGCAGAGCCTGGCGCTCAACCTGACGTCGGGCTTCGACGCCGCCACCGCAGTGCTCGGCGCGGGCTGCCAGAACCCGTCGCTGTCGTGCAGCGATCCGAACACGCTGACGATGACGAACGTCGCCGCGGGCACGTACTTCTACGTCGTCGACGGTTGGTCGACGGGCTCCGGCGCGTTCACGATCAACGTCAGCGGCGTGATCGCGAACGGTCAGCGCTGCGACGGACCGCTCGCCACCGCCGGCGCGTTGGTCTGCGGCGAGGCGCATAGCTGCCAGGGCACCGGCACCAAGACGTGCAAGCCGGCGCAGTGCTCCGACGGCATCGACAACAATGGCAACGGCAAGCGCGACTACCCGCAGGATCCGGGCTGCGCGAGCCCGGCCGACGACGAGAACACCGTGTGCCCGGGCGCGCTGTGCCCGGTGTGTGCCGACGGTACGGATAACGAGCCCGACGGCACCACCGACTTCGTGTTCGGGTTGCTC
>JACCYD010001465.1 GCA_013696695.1 Deltaproteobacteria bacterium
CCTGGCACGTGACGCGTCCGATCGCGAAGGACGACGTGCTCGCCAGCCATCGCGTCGTCAAGCTCCGCTCTGCCGAAGCGGAGCTCGTCGACGAGACACCCGACGCGTTTCGCATGCGGTTGGCTCGACGATGCCAAGGCGCTCGAGCTCGGCTGCAGCAAGGTCGACGGCAAATTCGAGCTGACCTGCGCGAAGCGCGACACCAGGATCCATTTGCCGGGGTTTCCGACCTGGATGCAGTGGAACGGCTGGACGATCCGCGTGGTCGCCGAGCACGGCGACTACCGCATGCTCGTCGTCGCGCGTGTCGCGCGCACGCCACCTGACGGGTTCTTTCCCGCCGTGTGGCTCGAGGACGGGCCACTGTTTCGCTGGGTCCATCGCAGCGAGCTCGCGGAGCCGCCGCCGGTGATCGAGTACACCCCGCCGCCCAAGCCTGCCGAGCCGGAGTCCACGCTGATGCGGGATCGCGTCGAGGCAGAGGTCTCGGGACGCCGCCTGGCGATCCGGTGCGCCCTGGTCGGTGGCGGCAACTGGACGCACGAGATCGACCTCGCGAACGCCTATCCGATGCGTCTCGATCGTCCGACGTTTCGCCTCGTCAACATCACGCCGATCAAGATGCGCGATCAGCCGCTGTGGTGGCGCGTCGTCATTGCGGTCGACGACAACCTGCCAACGTTCGAGGCTGGCTTCATCCCGGGCAAGACCGGCCCAGAGGACCAGGGAATGTACCGGCTCGCCGCCGACCTGACCGCGCTCGAGCAGAACGTGAACATCGAGATCGCAGGGACGTCGGTGGCCGTCACCGAGGAGAGCGCCGAAGGCTTCCTGCTCCATCACATGGACCGTCACCAGGTCTCGAGGCTGGCCGAGCTCGGGTTCACCGAGGCGTTCGACGGTTACTCCGAGCGCGGTGTCGATCACTCGTGGGTGACCTACGATCTAATGGTCAGCAAGCGCGATCCGCGCCTCGCATTCGCGGGCACGTGGTCGAAGTACCAGGACTGGTTGGTGCGCACCGTCGCCGAGGTCGGTGACTACCGCATGGTGATCGTCGCCGGCGACAAGCCGCCGCCAGGCGACTTCGAGATCGGGTGGTGGTTCGCTGGCGCGAGCGCGGTGCGCTACGCGTGGATCCACCGCGACGAGCTCATGAAGCTCTCGCTCTGATCGCGCGGATCGACCGCATCGGAAACGCCGGGATGCCCGCGCTCCAGATCTGGAACGCGTCGATCGATTCGATCCGCAACCCCGCGCGATCGAGCGCCGGCAACGGGTCGCGATCGAGGTGGCAACCCTGGCCGTTGATCCGGAACCACAACGGGTCGAGCGCCTTCATGAGGGCGCCCGCGACGCGGCGCTCGCTGCGAACGTGCTCGATCAACCGGATCTGGCCGCCCGGCTTGACGACGCGCGCGACCTCGGCGCAGACGCGATCCTCGTCGGGCACCGAGCACAACACCAGCGCGAGCACGGCGGCATCCATCGACGCATCCGGCAGCGGCAACGCTTCGCCGCTGCCTTCGATCACCTCGATCGACGTGCCGCGCGCCGCCTCGCGCCCCTTCGCGGCAAACGCCGGGTCGGGCTCGATGCCGATCACCTCGGCACCTTCGTAATAAGGAAACATCGCGCCCGTGCCGCAGCCGATCTCGACGACCTTGCCACGCAGATCGGAGACCAGCGCGCGGCGTCGCTCGGCGAGGCCCGCGCGATCGGCGCGCTCGATCAGCGTCGCGTAGAGCTCGTCCTGCGGGAGCTTGCGCTTGAGGGCGAGGGCACCGGGTGCATGGCGACAGAGATGAAGGAATTCGGCGAGCACGCGGCGGTTATACCGTCACCAGGCGGCGCAGCGCCTCGATGTAGTCGCCACCGATGGCGAGCTGCTTGCGGCGCGCGATCGGCGACGCGAGCTTGAACAGCAGCGAGCTCGGGCGCGAGAACGCGGACAGCTCGAGCGTGACGTCGCCACCCGGCTCTCGCTCGACGAGGAATCGCTCCTCGCCGGCGACCGGGTGATCCTCGAGCGTGCCGTAGGCGAAGCCGAACCGCCCGGGCTCGCTGATCGTGTAGACGACGCGGCACGCACTGACGGTATAGACCCCCGCCTTGACCACCAACACGACGGTGAGCCCTTCGCGCGGTGGCTCGACCGGCACGAGGTGGACGCCCGCGCCGCGGTGCATCGCCCAGGTGTCGAGCGCGACGCGCGCACGTTCGAACACGCCCTCGCCGATACCGATCGATTCCTTGCGGTGATCGAGCGTGTAGCCCGGCGGCAGTGCGGACATGTCGCGCGTACCGCCGACCTCCGGATACGACAGCGCGACCTCGGTTTGCTCGCGGAGGAATGTGGCGAGCTCGTCCTCGGAGGGAGCGGTCAGCGCGAACACCTCGGCAGCATGGCACGATAGGTAGATGGTTCGATGGCTGTTGGTGATCGCGCTCGTTGCCTGCAAAGGCCCCCTCGATAACGAGCGCGCGCAGCTCGACGACTCCGCTCGGCTCGGAGCGGACGCGCGTCTTAGCAAGCTGGCGGCGACGACACGCGAGCACGCCAAGCGCGTCACGGGCATCGTTCTCAAGCGGGCGCAGGCGCTGGCGGCGATCCCCGAGCTGACCGCGGCGCTCCTGACGGAAGGTTCCGAGCGGCAGAGCAAGGCACGGGTCGGGTTCATGAAGTTCATCGTCGCCGGAACGGACAAGCCCGACGCCCTCGCGCTCGTCGACATCAACGGCGACGTGATCGCGATGCACGACACCCCCGCGCCGATTCCCAAGATGTGGCGCGCCGAGACACCGGGAGCCAAGACGAGGTTCCCCGCGCTCGACTTCGTGCTCGCGAGCACCACCAGCATCAGCGACACCATCCTGTATAGCGATGCACCGTTGCGGATCGGCGCGGCCACGCTGGTCGATGCCGGTCGCCCGATCGGCGCCGTGGTCACGCTGTACGCGATGAACGCGAGTATGGCCGCGCGTGACAAGTCCACGGTTGGCGCCGATGTCGGCTACGTAACGGGGACCAAGGCGCTGGTCACCACCCTCGGCGAGCACGCGACGTGGGCGCAGCTCTCGGACTGGCTCGCGACCAAGCCGGCGAGCAGCGCGGCGTTCGCGGCCGGCACCGGGTCCGAGGCTTCGAGGTACGTCGTCCGCACCGTCGAGATTCCGCGCGCTGCGGCCACCGAGGTGCCTGCCAGCTATCCGCCGTCCCCGATCTCGATGCTGGTGTTCGAGAAGGTCACGGGCATCCTCGAGCCATGACGCTCGATCTCGATCGCTACTTCGAGCGCATCGGCTGGACCGAGCCGGTGCCACCCACGTTCGCCACCGTGTCCGGCCTGCTGCGGGCACACATGATGTCGATCCCGTTCGAGAACCTCGACGTGCTGATGGGCAAGTCGCCATCGCTCGAGCTCGACGCACTGCAGGCCAAGTTGATCGATGCGCGGCGCGGTGGTTATTGTTACGAGCACGCGACGCTGTTCGGTGCGGTGCTCGAGCGGCTCGGGTTCGCGATCGCCAGACACTCGGCGCGCGTCACCGTCGACAGCGCGAAGCACGCGTCGCCGCGCACGCACATGCTGCTGTCGGTCGAGCTGCCGGAAGGCGGCTTCGTGCTCGACCCGGGCTTCGGGAGCCTTGCCCCGATGGTCCCGGTCCCGGTCGACGGCAGCGAAGCGATCTCGCGTCCCGACACGCGTAAACAGATGACGTACTGGATCGATCGGGACGCCGGCGATTGGATCCTCAAGGTCCGTACTCCGGATGGCGAGGTCAACGCCTGGGTTACCCCGATGACGACGGACTATCCGATCGACTTCGTGATGGCGAACCATTTCACGTCGACGCATCCGCGATCGCTGTTCACCAGAAACTTGATGCTGCGGGCGTTTGTCGACGACGATACGGTTCGCGTGATGAACCGCGACGTCACCGATGCCGCGGGTGCCCGCCGGCTGGCGGACCGCGCCGAGCTGCAGACCCTGCTCTCGGATCGCTTCGGGATCGACCTCGACGTCTCCGGCCTTCGTGTCGCGGCGATTCCCGAATGGCCGTAATCGACCAGCCGGTCGCTTGATCGTCGACGGACGATCCGGGATGCTGCCCGCCTCAGATTCGAGGGAGATGATCTATGGGCTTCGCGAAACCAGCAGCTAATTCCGCAGACGTGGGCCTCGTTGGCCTCGCCGTCATGGGCCAGAACTTGGTCCTCAACATCGCCGACCACGGCTTCAAGGTCGCCGTCTACAACCGCACGACGGCCACCACACAGAAGTTCGTCGACGACAACCCGCCGGCCGTGTTCGGCGACACCGGTGGCAGTCTGGTCCCCGGCGCCGAGCTCGCTGACTTCGTCAAGTCGATCAAGCAGCCGCGCCGGATCATCATCCTCGTCAAGGCCGGCGGCCCGACGGACGCGGTGATCGATTCGCTCGTGCCGCACCTCGACAAGGGCGACGTGATTGTCGATGGCGGCAACGCGCTGTACACCGACACCATCCGCCGCGAAAAAGCGCTGACGGAAAAGGGTCTGCTCTTCGTCGGCTCGGGCGTCTCCGGTGGTGAAGAAGGTGCGCGCTTCGGGCCGTCACTCATGCCGGGCGGCAAGCCCGAGTCGTGGGAGATCCTGAAGCCGGTGTGGATGGCGATCGCGGCCAAGGTCGACGGCGCCACCGGCAAGCCCCTCACCGGCGCTGCCCCCGGCAAGCCGATCAAGGGCGGCGTTCCGTGCACCACGTACATCGGCCCCGATGGCGCCGGTCACTACGTCAAGATGGTGCACAACGGCATCGAGTACGGCGACATGCAGCTGATCTGCGAAGCCTACTCGATCCTGCGCAACTCGCTGGGCAAGACCCCCGAGGAGATCTCGGCGATCTTCAAGGAGTGGAACCAGGGCGACCTGGACTCGTTCCTGATGGAGATCAGCGCCGACGTGCTCCAGCAAAAAGATCCCGTCACTGGCAAGCCGTTCGTGGACGTCGTCCTCGACACCGCCGGCCAGAAGGGCACCGGCAAGTGGACGTC
>JACCYD010001477.1 GCA_013696695.1 Deltaproteobacteria bacterium
ATCCAGACACCCTCTCCTCGGCCCGTCAGTACATTTGTACTGACGGCCCAACCACGGAGGGTGTGAGTCGCACCGTCCTCATCAACCCCGGAGAGGTGAATCGCACCGGTCTCGGAAGCGATCCAGACACCCTCTCCTCGGCCCGTCAGTACATTTGTACTGACGGCCCAACCACAGAGGGTGTGAATCGCACCGCCATCAACCTCGGAGAGGTGAATCGCGGCCCGCAAACGAAGTGGGCGGCGGCGACGGCGCGTGCGGCGGCACGAGTTGTCCGCACTCGGCCGCGCGACGAAGCTGGAGCGCCGCCACCCATCTCGGCGATCTCACAGCGGCGCGAGGAGGCCGGAGCGCCACCGGCGGTTTCAGCGATCACGCGGCGGCCCGACGCGGTGCCGGCGGCGGTTCGGCGTCCAGCCGGCGGACAGCGCAGTGCGCCGTCGCGATCGGCGCCTCTCGCCTTGATGCTGCGACGCGACGTCTCGTGGCTGCGCGCGGCGGCGGCCGTGGAGCCAAGCGAGGCGGCGCAGCTCGGCGACGTGGCCACGCGCATTCGCGATCATCTCCAGCAGGTCGGCGCGAGCTTCCTGCCGGACCTGTGCGGCGCGATCGATGTGCCCCCCGACGAGATCGAGGATGCGTTGTGGGAGCTGGTCGGCGCCGGGCTCGCCACCGCCGATGGCTTCGCGAGCTTGCGCGTGCTGGTCGATCGCAAGCGCGGCGAGGTCAAGAGCTTGTTCGACCGGCGCACCACGAGCGTGCCTGCCGCCGGTCCGTCCGTTCGCAAGTGGCAGGATGCGATCCGCAAGGTGCGCACGCACGATCGATCGCGCCCGGGCCACGCGTTGCGCAGCTTGCCGACGGCCGCAGGTCGCTGGTCACTGCTGCCGGCGTGCTCGAGCGAAGCAATCGATGCCGAGGCGACGGCGCGCCAGCTGCTGTTGCGGTACGGCGTCGTGTTCCGCGATCTGATCACGCGCGAGTCGTGCTTGCCGCCGTGGCGCGACGTGCTGGTGGCGTTGCGCCGGCTCGAGGCGCGCGGCGAGATTCGCGGCGGGCGCTTTGTCACCGGGTTCGTCGGTGAGCAGTTCGCGCTGCCCGAGGCGCTCGACGAGCTGCGCGCCGTGCGGCATCCCAGCATTGTCGCGGAGATCTGCAAGGTGGCGGCGACCGATCCGCTCAACCTGGTCGGCGTGCTGTCGCCCGGGCCGCGCGTGCCGGCGGTCGTCGGCAATGCGGTGCTCTATCTCGACGGCCAGGCCGTGGCGTCGCTCGAGGCGGGGCTGGTCGTGCCCCGGGCGCCGCTGCCGGCGGGCGGGCGCATCGACGACGACCTCACCTATCATCCGCCGCCTCCTCCGGTACACGCCGCGCCGCAAGCCGCGCTACCGTGGTGACCTCATCGTGCTGCTCGACAATGTTCCGCATCTGGGGCCGCTACTCTCGACCTGGCGCGGTCGACTGATCGCGATCGTCGTTGTCAGCCAGCTGCTGATCCCGCTGACCTATTACACGACGCGCCGCGATCCCCACGACGAGCGGTTCGCGTGGCGGATGTTCTCGCCGATGCGGATGGCGACGTGCACGCCCGAGCTGCGCGTCGACGGCAAGCGGTTCGACCTCACCGGCGAGTTCCACGAGGCATGGATCGAGACCGCGAAGCGAGGCCGCTTCGTGGTGCTCGAAGCGATGGCGGCGCGGCTGTGCAAGAAGCAGCCAAACACCGAGGTGACGCTGAAGCTCGAGTGCAAGTACCTCGGCCGGCAGGAGCCCGAGCGCTACGGCGGCTTCAACCTCTGCGAGATCCCGGAGATCTAGCGTGGCGAAGAAGAAACGCTCGAACCGACCGAAGCCCAGGCCGCAAGCGGCAAAGCTTCGCGTCGATCGCGTCGACGACGAGAGCTCGTCCGACGAGTCTCCCGCATCCAACGACGAGACCGCCCATCGCGACGAGATCGCAAAGGCCGATCGCGAGGAGACCGAAAGCCATCGCGACGAGGGCGCGCGCGCGAAGGCAAAGGCCGATCGCGAGGAGACCGAGTCCCGCGTCGCCGCGAAGGGTCAGAAGTCGCTGCCCCAGGCGCGCGTCACCAGGGACACCTTGCGCGAGGGTCCGAAGTCGCGACCGGGCAAGAAGTCGAAGCCATGGAGCGGCAAGCCGAAGGGCGTCGATCTCGTCCCCGAGCCACGGTTCTGGTTCGGCTTCGAGGTCACGTGGGCCAAGCTCGTGCTCGCGCGCGTCGTCGTGTTCTCGCTGCTCGCGCTCGATGCGCTGCTCCAGATCCGCCACGCGCCCCGCTACGGCGCCGGCGACTTCAACGTCGCACAGCTCGGCTTCCTCGACGCGCTCGGCCCCGGCCGCGTCGCGTACGGCGCGTGTCAGCTGTTGATCGCGTACTTCTGTGTGCTCGCGGTGTTCAACGTGGCGACGCGCCTCGTCGTGCCGATCGCCGCGGTGCTCTACGCATGGCTGTATTTCGGCAGCCAGCTCGATTCGTATCAGCACCACTATCTCGTCGCGCTGATGCTCGGCATCGCGAGCTTCATCCCGTGGGCGCGCCCGGTCGACGCCGAGCCCGGCACGCCGGTGCGGTCGTGGGCCGTGCGCCTCCTGCTCGTGCAGCTCGCGATCATGTATCTGTGGGCCGCGATCTCGAAGCTCGATGCGGTGTGGCTCGACGGCTCCACGCTCGGCTCGCAGATCACCGGCAGCCTGCGCTCGGTGATCGACGGCACCGTCGGCTTTCGCGCGGCATCGGTGATGGTGATCGTCGTCGAGCTCGCACTCGCAGCGATGATCTGGATGCGGCCCACGTGGATCATCGCGGCGCCGCTTGGCATCGCGTTTCACCTCGGCATCGTCGCCACCGGCTTCGAGATCGGCTTGTTCGCGTACGTGATGTGCGCGCTCTATATCCTCGTGGTGCCCGATGCCCTGTGGGTGATGCTCGGCGACGGCCTGCGTCCGATCGGCCAGGCGATGCAGAAACTCGGCGACCGTCCGGGCTGGGCCGCGGTGATCGCCGGGGTCGTCGTCGCGATCGGGCTCGCACTGCTCGTGCGGTTACCGAATGCACTCGCGATCGCGATCGCTACGTCGCTGTTCGTGATCGCGCTCGGCGTGCGCGCCCTGACGCGCGGTGGGCCACCGCTCGCTTCACTCGGCTACGCGCACGCGATCGCGATCGTGCTCTGGCTGGTCGTCGATCGCGCGACCACGGTCGCCGTCGATTACTACCGGTTCTGGGGTGGCTCGCAGCGCCGGCTCGGCGACACGGTCCAGGCCGAGGCCGCATATCGCAAGCTGGTGCAGATCGCGCCCTCCGAAGAAGTCGGCCACTTCCAGCTCGCGCGGATCTTGATCGCGACCGATCGCGCCGACGAGGGCATCGAAGCGCTTCACGCCGCGCAGCGCGCGGATCCAAAGCGCGCGCGCGCGTTCAGCGAGGAAGCGCGCTGGCTCGCCGCGCAGGGCCGCAAGCCCGAGGCGATCGCGAAGGCGAAGGATGCGGTGGTTGTCGATCCGAGCGATGGCGATGCGAGAGCGTTGCTCGACAGCCTTACGGGCGCCAAGCCTGCTCCCGGACCTCGCCCTGCCCCGCGCCCCGATATCGATCCATGACCGAGTCCACCGATCTCCCAACCCGCGAAGCGACGCCTGCGCCGCGTGACCGCATGGGTCGCGCGGCGAAGATCCTCGGCATCCTCGATCACCATTACCCGCACGTCGAAACGTTCCTGTCGCACGAGACGCCGTTCCAGCTACTGGTCGCCGTGATGCTGTCGGCGCAGTGCACCGACGAGCGCGTCAACCGCGTGACCCCGGCGCTGTTCGCGGTAGCACCCGATGCACGGGCCATGGCGCAGCTCGGCGCGCGCAAGATTCGCCCGTTCATCAAGACCTGCGGGCTCGCCGGCACCAAGGCGCGCAACATCGCGGCAACCAGCCGTGCATTGCTCAAACGTCACGGCGGCAACGTGCCGGCCGACGTCGAAGAGATGGAGACGCTGCCGGGCGTCGGTCACAAGACCGCCTGCGTGGTCGCGTCGCAGGCCTTCGGCGCGCCGGTGTTCCCGGTCGACACGCACATCCACCGGCTCGCCGGCCGCTGGCAGCTGTCCCGTGCACGCAACGTCGAGGAGGTCGAGCGCGACCTCATGAAGGTGTTCCCGAAGGAGCGCTGGAATACGCTCCACCTGCAGCTGATCGAGTTCGGTCGCGCACACTGCACCGCGAAGCAGCACGCCCCCGCGATC
>JACCYD010001482.1 GCA_013696695.1 Deltaproteobacteria bacterium
GTGGTCGTGTGCGCGTGGAGCACGATGACGAAGGTGCGCGGCGTCGCGCGCGTCCTCGGCGCGAGGCTCAAGACGCTGACTTCGACCAGACGGTGAAGGCCGCCGATGGCAGCTGGCTTCGCGTGGAGGGTCAGGACGTCTTCAGCGATGTCCGGATCTCGTTCGATCGCGCGATGCTCGGGACCGTCGCGACCGTTGCGACGATCGATGGTAAGGCCGAAGTGAAAGTGCCGCCGGGCACATCCAGCGGCAAGAAACTGCGGCTTCGCGGCAAGGGCCTCCCCGATCGTTCGGGTGCTGGCGATCACTACATCACGGTGCAGATCGACGTGCCCTCAGAGCTCGATGACGAGGCCAAGAAACAACTCGTCCAGCTGGTAACTCACATCCGCAAACGCGGGCACAAAGACTGAAACGAAGTAGACTCGCGAGAGGTCGACGACCGGCCGGAACCCCAAAGATGTCAAAGCACACCGAGACCACGGGCCAGTATCCAGTCATCCCGCTTCGCACCGAGGTTCAGCTTCCCGGCCATGTCGGGCCGCTCGAGATCGGGCGCGAAGCATCGGTACGTGCGATCGAAGCGGCGACCCGCGATGACAACCTGATCGTCATCATCCCGCAGAAGAATCCGGCCGTCCGAGATCCGGGTCAGCGCGACCTGCACGAGGTCGGCGTTCGCGCGGAGATCGTCCAGGTCGTCAAGCACTCTCCTGGCCGCTTCACCTGCGTGATGCGGTTCCTCGAGCGGGTTCACATCGATGCCCTGGTCGCCACCGAGCCGTTCCTGGTCGCCAGCGTCTCGAAGCTCCCAGTCACCACCGCGGCGACGCCCGAACAGCTCACCGCGACCACCACCAAGGTCCGCGATTTCCTGCTCGCCGTCGTCACCGACGCGCAGAGCCGCGCCTCCGCGTCCAGCTCCGAGTCGAAGGAAGGCTCCAACCCGCCCAAGGGCGATCTGACGCGCGCACAGGTCCAGGCGATCACCGATTCCGACAAGCTGGTCGATTCCGCTGCGCCGTACCTCGAGCTCGAGCGCGACGATCTGACGTCGCTGCTGATCGAGACGGACACCATGAAGCGCCTCGAGCGCATCATCCCGTCTCTGGAGCGCCAGGCGACCGTGCTCCGCCTCAAGGCCGATATCGGCGCCGAGCTCGAAGGCGAGTCGAGCCGCACCCACCGCGAGCGCGTGCTGCGCGATCGGATGCGCCAGATCCAGGAAGAGCTCGGCGAGCAGGACGACAACGCCGAGATCGACGATCTGCGTAAGAAGATCGAAGACAGCAAGATGTCCGACGAGGTTCGCGCGGTCGCCAAGAAGCAGCTGTCGCGCATGAGCCAGATGGCGTCGTCATCGCCCGAATACAACATCGCGCGCACGTACGTCGAGAACCTCCTCGAGATCCCGTGGAACCAGTTCACGGAGGATCGGCTCGACGTCAGCGCCGCGCGCGTGATCCTCGAGTCCGAGCACTCGGGCCTCGAGAAGGTCAAGAAGCGGATCCTCGAGTTCCTCGCGGTGCGCAAGCTGGCGCCGCAGAAGCACGGCCCGATCTTGCTGCTCGTCGGCCCGCCCGGCGTCGGCAAGACCTCGCTCGGCAAGTCGATTGCCTCGTCGCTCGGCCGCAAGTACGTGCGGATCTCGCTCGGTGGCGTGCGCGATGAAGCCGAGGTTCGCGGCCACCGCCGCACCTATATCGGCGCCCTCCCCGGTCGCATCGTCGCGGGTCTCAAGAAGGCTGGCTCGATGAACCCGGTGTTCGTGCTCGACGAGATCGACAAGCTCGCAGCCGACATGCGGGGCGACCCGGCTGCCGCGATGCTCGAGGTCCTCGACCCGGAGCAAAACAAGGACTTCGTCGATCACTACGTCGAGGTGCCGGTCGATCTATCGAAGGTGATGTTCATCTGCACCGCGAACCAGACCGACACGATCAGCCAGCCGCTGCTCGATCGTATGGAGATGGTCGAGCTGTCGGGCTACACGGCCGTCGAAAAGCTCGCGATCGCGAAGAACCACCTGGTTCCGAAACAGCTCGGCGAGCACGGCATCACCCTCGAGCAGATCGATCTGCAGGAGGAAGCCCTCGTCGAGATCATCCACAGCTACACCCGCGAGGCCGGCGTCCGTAACCTCGAGCGCGAGATCGCAGCAGTCTGCCGCGGCGCCGCCGTGAAGGTCGCTGAAGGCATTCCCTCGGTCACCATCGACAAGAAGACGCTCGAGGATCTCCTCGGCCCGCAGCGCTACGTCTCCGACAACGCCGAGCGTAAGCCAGAGGTCGGTGTGATCACCGGCCTCGCGTGGACGCCGGTTGGCGGCGACATCATGTTCATCGAGACCCGCGTGTTCCCGGGCAAGGGCGAGGTCCGGCTCACCGGCCAGATGGGCGA
>JACCYD010001503.1 GCA_013696695.1 Deltaproteobacteria bacterium
GCGCCGAGCACGGCCTCGAGACCCGAGCCGCACACCTTGTTGATCGTCACGCACGGCACGCTCTGCGGCAGGCCCGCGTAGAGCGCTGCCTGGCGCGCGGGGGCTTGCCCGACCGCAGCCGGCAAGACCATGCCCATATGAACGAGGCCGACGTCTTTACCGTCGACACCCGCACGTTCGAGCGCGGCCTTGATGGCCGTGGCTCCGAGCTTGGTGGCGGGGACGGAAGACAGCGAGCCCAGGAAGCTGCCGATGGCGGTGCGCGCAGCACCGACGATGACGACGTCACGCATGCGGAGGGGATACCCCGCTGCTGCGCGGGGCGTCAAGGCAGCCGGCCGTCGCGAGGAGCCAAGTCGAAACAGCCAGTTGTGGGTGGTGCGCGGACGGTTCCGACGAGGCCGATCCACCGGGCGAGTGCTCGTCCGACATGTTCGCCAAGTATGGCCAGGCGGGCTTCGAAGCCGTCAACGACGAGATCCTCACCAACATCGGCACGGTCAGCGCGATGAATCCGTCGCCGATCGGCGACTCGTTCAAGGGGCTGTCCGCGGCGGATGTCGAGCGCGTCGAAGCGAACCTGCTCGACTTCCTGATCTTCGTCTACGGCGGCCCGAACAACTACCAGGGCTTGTCGATGGAAGAGTCCCACCCCGGCCTCAACATCACGTCCGAGGAGTACGACGCGTTCGTCGGCATGGTGATCGTGCCGGCGCTCCAGACGGTCGGCGTCACCGGCAGCGACATCTCGGATTGCTTCGCGCCGCCCGTCACCGACGCGGACTTCAAGGCGTCGATGGTCGGGATCTGAACCATGAAGCGATCGAGCAAGCGGGTTGTAAAATGGATCGTCGGGTCGGTGGTCGCGTTCTTCGCGCTCACCGCGTTCGCGCACACGTCCGTTGGACTGAGCGCGATCGCGTGGGTGACGGGCTCCGATGGCTGCCCGTTCGGCCACGATCAGAAGACGCCGGCGCTGACCGCCGCGGCCGCGGAAGACCTCCGCGTCCATGCGATCACGCGCGCGGAACATCCCGCGGCGGAACCTGCTCCTGCACGCCCCGCGCTCGGCTTCGTGCTCGACACGACGCGCCGGGCCGAGGTGCTCGCATGGGCCACGCAGCACTCGATCGCTTGCCGCACCGACCGATCCGGTGCGGGCATCCGTTGTGACCACGTCGATGGTGCGTGGCTGCCGTCGCCGCTCGCGGACATCCGCGGCGTGGCGTCGTTCGGCTTCGACACCGCCGACCGCCTGGTCAGCGTCACCTTCGAGACGGCGAGCACCACGCCGAAGGCACGCGTCCTCGAGGTCGCCGGCGAGGCGATGTCAACACTCGAGCAACAGCTCGGCGCACGCTCGCTGGGTGACTCGTTGGCTGCTCCCGCGTTCATTCGCCGTGAGACCCGGGTCGCGTACGCCGATTACGTGGCGACCGTCGTTGCGAGCAACGCCGGCAAGCGCTGGATGTCGATGCAGACGTTTCAGTCGATTCCGAAGCCCGCGCTCGCTGCCCGCTGAAATTGCGCGGGGTCGCGTCGACGCGAGGGGCTTTTTCGGCCAGACTCGTCCGGCTCGATGACGGGATTCGTCGGTACTGTGGCCCCAATCGGAGGGGTGTCGTGAGCAAGGTCCGCGCGCTCGCGTTCTCGGGCGACGAAGCCTTGCGCGTCGCGATCATGTCGGGGCTGTGCCCCGCCGAGGTCCAGGCCAAGGGAGCGCGAGTCGCCCGCGACGCCAAGGGAACGCTGTTCCTCGCTCCCGAGGCGAACCTGTCGAACGCGGCGCTCAAGGCGTTGCAGCAACACGGCGTCCAGATCGACGCGGTGATGCCCGACGGCGCGGAAGACGTCACCTGCTGGGCGGAAGCGGTCCGGCTGACCCGCATGCCGGTCCTCCAGACGCCATCGCTCGTGCTGCTGACCTCGCCGGATCGCGAAGGCATCATCAACCTCGCCGCCGAGCTATTGCGGCTCGGCTGCGAGCGCCAGGAGCTGATCGTCACGCCGAACGGCGGCGTGCTTCGCTGCGTCGATCCACCCACCTATACGATCGTCCGCGCGATCGATCGCGAGCGCGGCCTGCGCGGCTTTGCGCCGGATCCACACGGCCAGGAGACGGTGTGGACCGAGCTCGGTCACAAGCACCCGCTCGCCGGCCGGCTCAAAGCCGAGCCCGATCATCTGTTGCTGGTCGCGCACGATGGCTGGCGCAACATCAAGGACGACGGCTGGAAGAGCCTCGATTCCGCGCTCGAGCTCGCCGTCGCCGGCACCGGCGTCGAGCACGCCGCGGTCTCGCTCGGTGCGCGCCGCAAGGTCGAGCTGCGGTTCGCGCCCGGTCGTCGCGAGGCACCGAGCCTGTGGGTGATCCGTCGCGGCGGCACGGCCGCGATCGACAAGCTGCTCGAGTACCTGCCCGAGGAGGTCGTCACGCGGCTGACGTTCGCGGCTGCGGGTCGCAACGCGACGATGCTCAGCGTCCCGGGCATGCGGCTCGATGATATCGCCGAGGGCGCGATCATCATCCGCGCGCGCACCGGCCGGCACGGTCCGCCGGATCTGTCGCTCGACGCCGAGGAATACGCTCCCCTCGTGCACATGCCCGACGTCTACGCGCCCGCCGGCGCCATCGTCGAGCCACCGCTGCGCCGCGAGCGGCTGCGATCGATCCTCGGGATCGAGCCGGGTCAGGTGGTGTGGCTCGCACCGTCGAACATGCGCGTGCCCGGCGATCCGATCCGCGGCCCGTTCCGCGTCGAGCGGATCCTGGATTCCGCATTCGCGCCGCTGTCCGAGTGGGCCGATTACGTGATCCACGCGAGCGCGCCGCAGCTGGTGCCGTGGCAGCGCGCGGTGGTGTTCGATTTCGCGCCGTTCGTGTCGACCGGCCTCGAATGGGCATCGGAGCGTCCCAAAGAGGAGAAACCGGATCGCGACGACGATCGCGACAAGGGTCGCCGCGCCAAGCCGGCGAGAGGTCGCCCCGCGCAGGCGATCGCGGTCAGCGTGTCGACGCCACCGCCACCGCCGACGCCGAAGGCAAAAAAAGCCGAGATCGACATGTCCGCGCGCGAGGAGGTCTCGATCGATGCCGAGCTGGCAGCGCTCGAGGCCGAGTTCGTCGCGCTCGACGCACCGGCGGATGCACCCGAACGCCTCGAGCTCCTCGAGCGGCTCGGCCGATCGTACGCGCGGCTCGGCCGTCGCCGCGATGCCGGCCTGTGCTTCGCCCGCGCCGCGTGGGAAGCGCAGGGCAAGGACGCCAGCGAGCGGATGGACACCTGGCTCGCCGCGGATCTCGGCAAGCAGGATCCAGCCAAGACGCTCGCGTTGCTGCTCGATAACAAGCAGCCGACCCCCGACGACGTGCGCCTGGTGGCCGCGATCGCCGCGCGCGGCGATGCCGTGAAGAAGGATCATCACCGCGTCGTCCGCTGGCTCGACGATCACGACGCCGATCTCGACGCTCGCACGTTGTGGCTGGCGCGCGCCGGGCTCGCGAGGCTCGCGGGCGGTGACACGCTCGGCCTCGCGCAGGCACGCGATCGGATCCTCGCGCGGCTCGCCGGCGGCTTGCCGGTCGAGCGCGAGCTGCCGTCGTTCCTTCGCTTCGCGGGCCGCAGCGGCGCGCTCGGCAACGCGAGCGGCGAGCACCTGTCGAAGGCGCTCAACGCGCTCGCCGACAAGATCGGCTCGACGCGGCGCAAGCCATCGCCCGTCGAGGCGCCGAAGCATTTGACCACCGCGTACGTCAGCTTCCAGCTCGCCCACGGCTACGCGCGGATCGGCCAGCACGTCCGCGCGCGCGCGCTGGTCGTCGAGGCGCGCCAGGCGCTCGCGGCGGTCTCCACGGATGCCGTTCACGCGTATCTCGTCGCCGCGTTCGCCGCGCGCGTCGAGCAGGCGATTCAAGGCTTGCCGCCCGAGACCGCCCTGCCCGAGCCGCTCGGCTCGCAGCTCGCCGCACTCGATCGCGTCGCGCGCTACAAGGTCGATCGCCTGCGCGAAGCCTCGCGCATCCTCGAGCCGCTCGAGCGCCCCGATGCGATCGGCGCGTTCTCGAAGCGCCAGCACGATTCGCGCGGCCCGGAGTTCGCGGCGCTGCGCGCGCTCTCGGATCCAACCGCACGCGCGAAAGAGATCGGGCGGCTGGTCGAGGTCGCCAGCTCGTCGACCGAGACCGAGAAGGCACGCCTACTCGACGGCGTGTTCGATGTCTTGCTCGAGTTGCCCGAGAACGGCGCGATCCCGATCCTCGCGCGCGCGTGGCCGATGGTGGCCTCGCTGCCCGAGCCCCGTCACGCCGTGCTCTATGGAGAGGCGCTGGTCGTCGCCGGTCACTTCGGCCGCACCGAGCTGGTGCCGCAGCTGCTCGATCTGCTCGGCGATGCCGTCAAGGTGGTGCCCGGCCCCGAGCTCGCGCGCGTCCTCGATCAATCGCTGCGTGCGCTGCGCCGCATCGGTCTCCGCCGCGAGATCGCGGAGCTGCTCGCCGACGTCGAGAATGCGCTCGATGCGGGCAACGCGAACATCCACGCGCGGCTCGCGCTCGCCGCCGGCCTCGCCTACCTCGGCGAGACCGCGCGTGCGCTGCCGATCCTCGAGCAAGCGCGCAAGGCGCTCAACGAGCCGATGACGCTGACGCAGCGCCTCGATCTCACACGCGCGCTCGCCCAGGCCTACGCGCAGGCGCCGATCGGCGATGCGCTCGCGGCGATCGCGGATCTCTCCGGTCAGCTGCGCGACATCACCGATAGCTTCGGCACCAACAGCCACTACTGCCTGTCGGTGCTCCACTTCGTCGAATCGCTGGTGCTCGGCATCGCGTCTGACGATCTCGCGCTCGGTGAAGCGGGTCGTCGCTTCGTCGAAGACGACGAGCACCTGATCCGCCGCCGTTTGCACCGTGATCTCGGAGGAGCCGGATAAATGACCACCGCCGTAGCTGCACCCGCTGTCCAGGACTCCGTCGAAAAAGCGCAGGGGATGTCCGCCGATGACCTCGCGCGCGAGGCCTCGGCGCTCCGCGACCGCATCAATCGGTTCCGCCTCGCCCTCGGCCGGTTCTTCGTCGCCAAGCAGCCGCTCATCGATCTGATGTGCGTCGCCGCGGTGGCGCAAGAGCCGCTGCTGCTGTGTGGCCCGCCGGGTACCGCGAAGTCGGACCTGGTGATCAAGTTCAAGGACGCGCTCAAGATCCCCGATGGCGAGTACTTCGAGTACTTGCTGACGCGGTTTACCGAGCCAAGCGAGGTGTTCGGCCCGATCGATATCGCGCAGCTCCGCGAAGGCCGCTACCTGCGCCGCGATCGCGGCAAGCTACCGACCGCCCGCCTGGTGTTCCTCGACGAGATCTTCAAGGCAAACTCCGCGATCTTGAACTCGCTGCTCACCGTCATCAACGAGCGCAAGTTCTATCAGGACGGCCAGCCGGTGCCGGTCAAGCTGCGAATCCTCCTCGCGGCCACCAACGAGCTGCCCGAGAACGCCGAGCTCGCCGCGCTCAAGGATCGCTTCTGCCTCAAGGCGGCGTGCCGCTCCGTGCAGGACGAGCACTTCGTCGAGCTGATCGACGCCGGCCTCGACGGCTTCACGCATCGCGAGCTCAACCAGAAGCCGTGGATCGAGGGGCACGCGACGCTCGAGGATTTCGTCAAGGCGAACCGCTGGCTCACCCACGTGCTCGCCCGCCGTACGATCGGCAACGACGGCAAGGAGCTTCGCGATCGCGAGATCTACTTCTCCGACGAGCTGCTTCGCGAGCTGCGCCGCGTCCTCAAGACGCTGGTCCGCGAGGACGGCGTGTTCGTGTCGGATCGCAAGGTGGTCAAGTTGTACCGCCTGCTTCGTACCCACGCGTGGATCATCCACGGTGGTGCCGTCGAGCGCGCGGATCTGAAGCTGCTGTCGTACCTCGGCGAGACTCGCGACGAGATCGATCTGCTCGAGGAGAAGGTCCCGCGCCTCCTCGGGCTCGCATGATCTGAGTCAATGACACGCACGGAGCTACGCACCGCCGGAGACGTCGCGAGCTGGGTCGCGGCCGGCCTGTGCTTGCGCCGTGTCGTCTCCACCGGCGAGGCCGATCTGGCCACCGAAGAAGCCACGATCGGCCAGGCGATCCTGGCGTGCGCGTCCGAGCTCGGCGCGTTGCCTCCCGCTGGCGTGATCGCGGATCTCGCGGTGCTGCTCGGCGGTGCCCGGCTTCCACACGCGGCCTCGGTGACCGGCGACGATCACCTGAAGGCGGCGGTCCGCGCGTACGAAGACGACGTCTTGATGCGGCTCGCGAGCACGCCGCGCTTCGACGACGTGCTCGCCGCATTCGCTCACCTCGGATCGTCGCTCAAGCCCACCGCGATCGCGCTCGTCGTCGGTGCGGTGTGCGAACGCTCGAGCTTCGCGGGGCTGTCGGTCAGCCCGGCCACCCTGCGACGTGCGCTGGCT
>JACCYD010001514.1 GCA_013696695.1 Deltaproteobacteria bacterium
GGTCCGACCCGGGAGCCGGCGTCGCCGAGGTCGCCTACGGGATCGCCGAGACCAACCGCCGGCAAGGCTTCGCGATCGAAGCGGTCACCGCATGCGTCGAATGGGCGCTCGCGCAGGCCGGCATCGAGGCGGTGCAGGCGACGACGTTTCCGTGGCACCTCGCGTCGCTCGGCGTGATCAAGCGCCTCGGCATGCTCCCGATCGGCACGCGCGAGCACGACACGCTCGGCGAGTTGCTCGTGTTCGAGCGACGACGGGGTTGAGTCACCGAGCCTTGACGTTGACTTGAACCTGAACCCTGAACCCCACCGTGAACGTTGTCGTTGACCAGTTGGAATCAGGAACCCGTCGGCGTGCAACCGGGAGCATTGGCGACGTTCCAGACCGCCCGAGGTCGAAATTCAAGAGCGGTAGGAGTCAGCGGTTTGCTCGGGCTCCTCGCGGATCTGTTCACGACACCGTCGACGGTGGCGTTCAAGTTCAAGTTCAGGTCGAAGTCGACGTCAAGGTCGAGGTCAAACCTTTCGGCGACGACGCAGCACCAGCGTGATCAGCGCGAAGCCGATCAGCGCGGTGGGTGCGTTGCGGCCGCTCGCATCGCAGCAGCCGCCTTCTTCGGGCCAGCACAGACCCTGCCCGTTGCCGGTCTCGAGGCAGTCGAAGTCGGCCGGGCAATCGGTGGCGGCCTGACCGACATCACACGCGGCCGTGCACAGCGTGCCGCCGGGACCACTCGCGCACTGTTCGGTCTCGCACTCGCCGGGGTTCGTGCAGCTCGCGCCGAAGCCACCGTCGGTGAACGGCTGCGCGATGCAGCGGCCGCTGAAGCAGGCCTGCCCCGGGCACTCGGCATCGGTGAGGCAACCCTCGAGCTGCGGCACGTGCTCGAGCAGGAATGCCTTCTCGGCATCGGTGCGCGTGTCGGCGCCGAAGATGTCGCAGTTCTGATCGCCGAACGACGTGATGCCGACGACCTTGACCGCGCCGCCGATCATCGCGAACGACGGCCCACCCGAATCGCCGCCGCACTTGCCCACGCCATCCGTCTGCGAGAAGCAGAGCAGCGCGGTGTTGGAGCCACCGAAGCTCGCGCACGTGACCGCGGTGCGGTTCTGGACCTCGAACTGCCGGCCGACCTGATCCATGCCGAAGCCGACCATGGTCACCGGCGTCAGCCCGACCGGCGCCTGCGTGGCGTCGAAGTTGACCGGCGTTGGCTCGATGTCGGTGACCGGCGTCGACAGCTTGATCAGGCCGACGTCGTTCGAGCCGAGGTTGTTGACGTTGAACGCCGCCTTCTTGATCGTCAGCGACGCGGTGATCACGCGGCCTGGATCGGTGTTCGCGTTGATCGTGTTGAAGTGAACGCGCGTGCTCGAGGTGACCTGCGCCTGGCTGCTGACTCCGACGACCGCGGGATCGACGCAGTGGGCAGCGGTCAGCACCCACTCGGGATCGACGAGCGTGCCGGTGCACAGGCCCTGGCCAATCTGCAGCAGCACGACCGACGGGTACTTGCCGAGCGTGGTCGCGGTGCCGCCGACGATCGGCGCCGAACCGTCACGCGAGATCACGACGCGCGTCTGATCGATGTTGTCCTCCGCCATCGCGGCGGTGGCGGACGCGAGCAGGAGCACGATCCACCCTCGTCGGAACAAACTGCGCATGCCTAGAAGCATCTCTGATCAGAGGCCTCTGCGTCGCGTGCGTCACTAACGCCTCTTGTCAGTGGGTGCGACCTGCGGGCACGCCCAACCCCGCGAGATCAGGCGTCTCGCTTCCAGGTCCCGGACTTCCCACCCCGCTTCTCGTCGAGCTGGATGTCCGAGATCACCATCCCGCGGTCGATCGCCTTGCACATGTCGTAGACGGTCAGGGCTGCCGCCGAGACCGCCACGAGCGCCTCCATCTCGACGCCGCTCCGATCGAAGGCCCGCACCGTGGCGGTGATCGAGACGATCGTTCCGGCGAGCGCGAGATCGACCTCCACGCCGGTCAGCCGCAACGGATGGCAGAGCGGGATCCACTCGGCGGTGCGCTTCGCGGCCTGGATGCCGGCGATGCGAGCGATGCCGAGCACATCACCCTTTCCGATCGTGCCGGCACCGATCGCCTGCGCCGTGGCGGGGGCCATCGCGATCCGGCCGCTCGCGATCGCGATGCGATCAGTCTCCGGCTTGGGCCCGACGTCGACCATATGGACGGCGCCGGCCGCATCGAAATGGGTCAGCTTCGCCTTCGCGCCCGTCAGATCGACCGTGGCTCTCGGCCGCGCGCGCTTCGTCATTGCTGGCCCAGCTACTCGACGGTGACCGACTTCGCCAGGTTTCGCGGCTGGTCGATGTCCGTGCCTTTGAAGTCGGCCACGTAGTAGCTGAGCATCTGCAGCGGCAACACGGTCAGGATCGGCTGCAGCTCGATCGCGGTGTCGGGCACCAGGATGACGTC
>JACCYD010001522.1 GCA_013696695.1 Deltaproteobacteria bacterium
GGCGCGTCGTCGAAGACCGGCGGTGGTGACGAAGGCGCGGAAGCTGAAGGCGGCGGCGATCTCGACAAGGGTCGCGTGCAGCCGCAGCGTCCGGTGGCGCTGTTCTCCGGCGTGCTGCAAGTCGGCAGCGACGGCAAGCTCACGGTGCCGTTCCAGATGCCGAGCTATCGCGGTCAGGTGCGCATCATGGCGATCACGACGAGCGCGTCGAAGGTCGGCCGCGCGGAAGCGCAGGTCGTCGTCAAGGATCCGCTCGTCGTACAGATGACGTTCCCGCGGTTCGTGACCCACGAGGATCAGATCAACGTGCCGGTGTTCCTGACCAACCTGTCGGGTGGTCCGCTCGAGATCACGATCAAGCTCGAGAGCGCGCACCTCGACATCCCGGGCATCGCGACGAAGAAGGATGCGCCGCCGCCGGTGGCCTTTGCCGGCAAGGACCGCACGACGATCAAGCTCGACAACGGACGCGCCGAGACCGTGGTGTTCGCGGCGCGCGCGGCGATCCCGATCGGTGCCGCCAAGGTCCGCGTGATCGCGACCGCGAAGGGCGCGTTCACTGGCACCGTGCAAGACGAAGTCGACGTGCCGTTCCTGCCCGCGGGGCCGAAGGACCGCACGATCCAGAAGATCCAGGTCCAGCCGGGCCCGCTAGATCTCGCGCAGCAGGCGGCACTCAAGGGCTGGGTGCCGACGAGCGAGACCACCACGTTCTGGCTGACCTCGAACCCGTACGGCGAATCGTTCGAGCACCTCAAGTACCTCGTCCACTACCCGTACGGCTGCATCGAGCAGACGACGTCGTCGGTGCGCCCGCTGCTCTACGTCGGTGCGATCACCGAGCAGCTCGACGACAAACTGTCTGCGATGAAGCTCGAGGACATGATCCTGTCGGGCGTCGCCCGCATCTTCTCGATGCAAACGCCGGCGGGTGGCTTCGGCTACTGGCCGGGCGCGACCGAGCCGGAAGACTGGGCGACCGCATATGCAACCCACTTCCTCCTCGATGCGAAGGCCGCCGGCTACGCGATGCCGGAGGATCGCCTGCGCGACGTGCTCAACTGGATCGACACCCGCGCCGCCGCGTACGAACGCGGCCTCGGCAGGTACGATCGCCACTCGCACGTCTATTACGACGGGCAGGTGCAGGCGTACTTCCACTACGTGCTCGCGATGGCGGGCAAGGGCAAGAAAGCGAGGATCCTGAGGCTGATCGCCGACGCGCCGGCGGCCCCGAAGGGCGAGCAACTCGAGGATCTCTATTTACTGAAGGCAGCGCTCTACCGAGCGGGTGATCGCCGCTACGAGGCCGACCTCAAGAAGGTCGACACGTCGCCGATCCTCCCCGAGCGCTCGAACTGGTGGAGCTTCTACAGCGATCGCCGCCGTCGCGGCATGCAGCTCGCGATCTTCTTCGACCTGTTCAAGAATGATCCGGCCGGTGAACCGCTCGCGCAACGCGTCGCGCAATCGCTGGTCGGGCAGACGTCGTCGTACTACACGACGCAGGAGCTGGTGTGGGGCATCACCGGCCTCGGCAAGTGGGTCGCCGGGCAAGCGTCCAAGGGTGTAGCGGGTGGCACGCTGACCGCCGACGGCACGAAGATCGATGCGCGCACGACGAAAGCGAAGACCACCGACAAGACGTGGATGCTGCGCCGCGCGAGCGAGTACAAGCAGCTCTCGCTCGACATCCCGCAGAGCGCCGCCGGCATGTGGCTGGTGATCCGCAGCGAGGGCGTGCGCGGGCAGGCGCTCTACAAGACCGGCGGCAACGGCATGCTGTTGACGCGCACGTTCCGCAATCAGGCGGGCGAGGTGGTCGACACCGACGGCGCCGACGCGATCAAGCTCGGCGACGTGCTGTACGTCGAGGTCGAGCTCCGCAACGCGAGTGGAAATTCGATCCAGAACATCGCCCTCGTCGATCGGCTGCCCGCCGGCTTCGAGATCGAAAACGCGCGGCTCGGTCGCGGCGTCAAGCTCGACTGGGTCGAAGCCGGCGATCTGTGGGCCGTCGACTTCCAGAACATGCGTGACGATCGCATCGAGGCGTTCGGTCACCTCGCGCCGAACACCGCGAAGAAGATCGTCTACTCGGTGCGCGCGGTGACCTCCGGCAAGTTCTCGATCCCGCCGGTCGAAGCCGAGGCGATGTACGACCCGACGCTGTGGGCTCGCGCGCAAGGCGCCCTCCTCATCGTCGGCGGACCGTGGACGGGCAAGACCATCTGATGTCAGCTAGTTCCCGAACGGGGACAGGATCCACCCCCCTAACCACTCGACATCGTTGGTGGTCTGGCGGGAAACGTAAAATTGGTTTTCAAAACCGATTTGGCGTTTCCGGCCAGAACCCAAGCGGTTTTCGGTGGTTGAGGGGGTGGATCCTGTCCCCGTTCGGTATCTGGCTGGTTTTGCTGATTAACGCGGCGTTTCTGATCTTGTTCGTTTTGGCGTTCTCGGTGCCGCTGCCCGATCGCGAGACCGGATGGTCGACGGTGGTCGAGTATCGCGATGGCACGCCGGCGCACGTGTTCCTGTCGCCCGACGACAAGTGGCGGCTGCGCGTCGATCTCGACGCGATCGATCCGAAGCTGATCGATGCGCTGGTCGCGCTCGAAGACAAGCGGTTCTGGGATCATGACGGCGTCGATCCGATCGCGATCGGCCGCGCGGCGTGGAGCAATCTGTCGAGCGGCCAGCGCGTCTCGGGCGGCTCGACGCTGACGATGCAGCTCGCGCGGTTGCTCGAGCCGCGCGAACGCACGGTGCCGAGCAAGCTGCTCGACATGTTTCGCGCGGCGCAGCTCGATCTCCGGCTCGGCAAGCGCGAGATCCTCGCCGAGTACCTGTCGCGCACGCCGTACGGCGATAACGTCGAGGGCGTCGAGTCGGCGGCGTGGGCGTATTTCGGTCACGGCGCGCGCCACCTGACGCCGCTCGAGATCTCGACCCTGCTCGCGGTGCCGCAGGGCCCGTCGCGGTTTCGGCCGCGTCCGAACAACGTCGCGTTGCGCACGCGGCGCGATGCGATCTTGAAGAAGCTGATCGAAGCCGAGGTCGTCACCGGTGACGACGCGACGGCCGCACTCGCCGAGGCTGCGGTCGAGCCACCACCGGATCAGCTTCGCCCGATGCCGCGCGACGCGCGCCATGCCGCGATCGAGCTGCGCGCGAAGTATCCCGAGCGCGAGCGCATCCGGTCGACGCTCGAATCGGGCGCGCAGGCGCTGGTCGAGCGCGTGGTCGCGCTGAACACGCCCACGCTCCACCGCAAGGCGATCTACGGCGGCTCGGTGGTCGTCGTCGATCATCACACCCGCGAGGTGGTCGCGATCGCGGGCAACCTCGACTTCGACGACGCCAAGCACGGCGGCCAGATCGCGATGTTCGATCGGCCTCGCTCGCCGGGCTCGACGCTCAAGCCATTGCTGTACGCGCTCGCCATCGATCGCGGCATCGCCCTCCCGGGCTACTTGGTCGCCGACGTGCCGAGCCAGTACGGCACGTACCGGCCGCGAAACTTCGACAACGACTTCGCCGGGCTGGTGACGCTCGAGGATTCGCTCTCGCGATCGCTCAATCTGCCGTTCGTCGATCTGCTCGCGCGGCTCGGCGTCGATCACTTCGTCGGCGAGCTCGATCGCATGGAGATCGCCGGAGCACGCGCCATCCCGGGCACCTACGGCCTGTCGATGATCGTCGGCGGCATCGAGCTGACGCCGCTCGAGGTGGCGGGGTTGTACGCGACGCTCGCCGAGGATGGCTCGTTCGCACCGCTGCGGCTCGTCGTCGACGATCTCCCTGTCGTGCCGTCTTCGATCTACGCGCCGGGCGCCGCCCATCTGACGCGCCAGGCACTCGCGAAGAAAGATCGTCCCGACTTTCCGCGCCGTCGCGACGTATCGAAGTTACCGCCGGACATCCACTGGAAGACGGGCACCAGCTTCGGGTTTCGCGATGCGTGGGCCGTCGGTTCGGGCGCGCGATACACGGCGGTCGTGTGGACCGGGAACGTCGACAACAAGCCGAGCGCAGAGCTCGTCGGCTCGGAGGCCGCCGGGCCACTCTTGTTCGACGTGCTCGAAGGGCTGTCGGATCGCACGCGGCGCGCGCCGGTTCCCGAGGTCGCCCTCATCGAGATCGAGGTGTGCTCGTATTCGGGGCACGTCGCGACGGAGTCCTGTCCATCGCGCACCAAGGTGCCGGGGCTCATGCACGCGGTGCCGACCACGCCGTGCCCCTATCACCACGCGTACGAGATCGATCGCGAGACCGGTCATGCCGTGTTGCCCGCGTGCCGGCGCTCCGATCGCGCGTACGACACGAAGACGTTCACCGTGTTGCCGAGCTCCGTCACCTCGTGGCTCGTCGATCGCAATCGCACCATCCCCGAAGCGCCGGTGTTCGAAGAGGGGTGCATTGCCGAGGCCGGTGGGTCTCCGGTGATCGTGACGCCGGGCGAGGGCTTGGTCATCACGTTGATCCCAGGCATGCCGGAGAGTCAACAAGCGGTGCCGCTCGCCGCGAGCACCCGGGCCTCGAGCGTGTCGTGGTTCGTCGACGGCGCGCTGATCGCGAGTGGTCCGGCAAACCGTCGCCAGTACTGGACCCCGAGCATCGGCAAGCACTCGATCGTGGTTGCCGACGCTGCCGGACGAAAAACTCGTCGCGTCGTCGAAGTGCGCTGACCGGGAGTCAGCCCACACCGATGGAAAGGTGAGCGTGAGAAGAACCGCGCTACCCGCGGGTTAGCGCTCGAACGACAGGGGTGATGTCCGCGCTTCGATATCATGGCGGTGATGAGGTTCTTCCCGTGGCTGTTGCTCGCAGCCTGCCAGTACAACCCGCCGAGCATTGGCGACGACGATGATGTCCAGCCCGATGCGGAGGTCACGCCCGATGCGTACGTGCTCCCCGAGCCCGAGCTGTTCCCCGGCGGCGGCATCGGCGATGGGCCGATCGTCGCGGGCATCAACGTGTTCGTGGTCGACGAGGACACCGATGTACCGGTCGCGGGCGCGTCGATCACGATCGGCGCGGTGACCGGTACCACCGATGCCAACGGCTTGTTCGTGACCAGTGATCCGGCGATTGCCGGCAAGCAATCCGTGCTGGTGACCGCCGGCGGCTATCGGCCGCAGCTGTGGGTCGGCGTCGAGGGCGCGAACGTCACGATCCAGATCAAGTCGACCGTGGCCGCATCGCCAGTCGGCGTCCTCAGCGGCAACATCACCGGCTTCGCCTCGGTTCCGATCGGTACGGGCACCAACCACTTCCGTCGCGGCAACGTCGAGTACACGCAGCACGACAACGCGAGCGATCGGATCAACAACCTGCCGAACAGCCTCAACGGCTGCACCGTCCAGGGCGCGGGTCAGTGTAACTGGGCGCTGCAATCGCGCGTCGGCACGGTAGCGGTGTTCGCGTCGATCTCCGATCTCGATACCAAGGGCAACAGTGATCCGCGAGACGACGACTCGACGGTCGTCACGTTCGCCTACAAACGCGGGATCACCGTCATCAGCGGGACGACGCTGGCCGCGCAAGATCTCACGGTGCTCCAGCCGACGGAGGTCACCGACGTCACCACGACCTTCGGCACACTCCCGGCGGAGTTCGGCGGCGCGTTCGCCTTCCTCGGGCTGGAGCTCGGCGACGAGGGAACGGCACTCGTCAACTTCGCCGTCAGAGATGTGTCATCGAAGATGCCGGCCACCTCGGTGTTCCCCGGCTCGACCTATCGCGTGACCGGCCTCGCGTTCGGAACCGACTCGTTCAGCGTCCCGATCGTCCGCGGCCTCAGCGGCACGGCACTCGCGATCGAGAGCTGGCCGGTGCCACCGACGAATATCACTGCGACGCGGCAGCAGCTCTCGTTCACCGCCGCCCAGGCGAACATTCACACGACGATCTACGAGGACGACGTCCAGAACGGCGGCATCGAGCACCTCGCCATCACGATCTTCGACGACACCACGACGCTGCAGATCCCGCCCTCGATCGCGCTGCCGACTACCGCGTTGCGAGTCGAGGTCGGTTCGATGTCGACGCGGCTCGATGTCACGAGCTTCGGGTTCGACGCGGAGCGGGCGAAGCTCGATGGGTTCGCGATCCGCAACGCTGACGTGAACTAGAGGCTCGGCGGCGTGCTGCCGGCGTAGGACAGCACGACGCGGCCGTTCATCGGCGCGGCGTCGAGGATGCTCGTGCCGGTGAACACCGTGGGGCGAGCCGCGACGTAGTCGCCCGAGAACTGCGCGAGGCCGAGTGCGCCCGCGATCTGGTCGGTGGCGCCGGGGTTGAAGATCGCCGCGGTGCCCGGGAGCATCGGCATGCGAAGCGACATGCCCGCGTGCGGCGCGACGATCGCGCGGACGTAGATGTCGTTCGGGCCTGGAAGCCCGCCACCGATGTCGCGCGTGACGGTGAGCGTCGCGATCACGAGGTTCGGCTGTGCCTGCGCGGGGCCAGCTTCGACCCACGACAGGCCGGTCGGCGAGTACACCGGGTTGGTGACATACGGGATCAGCCCGACGCTACCGTCGACGACGGTGGTGCCTTTGACGTAGGGCTGGCGCGACGCCACCAGCTG
>JACCYD010001529.1 GCA_013696695.1 Deltaproteobacteria bacterium
GACGTCAGCTCTCTCCACGAGGCGGTGCCAGTGAGCGGGCGCTCCCACGCGCGATCGGGCTCGAGGCGAGCGTCGTCGACGATCGCGATCGTTGGCCATCGGCACGGATCGGTCATCAGCTCGAACGGCCGCATCTCCTTGTGCGCGTAGACGCCGCGCTGCTCGACGGCGTGCGGCAACAGCGCGCCGACGACGCCGCGCGGCTTGGTGACGCCGTCACCATCGAGCGGTGCTTCGGCGAGCAGGTAATCGCGGCCGCGAAGGTCGAGCGACGTGGCGAGCGGCTTCGCCCGATTGCGGCGCGCCTTGTCATCCAAGGCGAGCTCCGAGGTCGCATCGATCACCGCGTAGGTGCCAGACGCCGCGGACAGCTCCGCGGGCGTCAACAGGAACACCTGCCGGTCGTCGTCGAGCGGGACCGCGCGCGTCGGTGAGGTCACCGCCCACGCATTGCCGTACTTCGCGATCTGCCGATCGATCACGTCGATGTCGACCCACGAGCCGTCGACCAGCTCGAACACCGGAATCTTCACGGCACGGCGGGGCACGCGCCGCGTCACCAGCGCGAGCCGGATGCTCTGCTTGATCTCGATCGGTAACGAATCCCGGCCCGGCGTCGCGAAGATCGCCGCGAGCAAGCCGACCGCGAGCTCCTGCGCGTCCTTGGCGAGCGTGGCCGAGCCGGGCTTCGCCCCGCGCTCGCCGAGATCGCGAAGCCGCGCGAGCTGGTCAGCCACGCCGCCGGCGAGATCGAGCTCGCGCGCGGGTGCGGCGGCGTCGTCGAGGAGATCAGGCGCCTCGATCGCGAGATGGATCGCCGGTGCGACGTCGAGCGTGAGCCGCTGACGAAGCACGCCGTGATCGTGGATCAGCGCGCTCGACGTGCCGGAGACCAGCCCGATCTCGCCGTGGCCGAGCTTCTTGCCGATCGGGCCGAGCGCACTCAGCTTGCGCTTCAGCTCGGAGGGAACGTGCGGCAGCGACGGGACCGGGATCAGGCCGCGCGCCATCCGCCGCTGCGCCTGCAGCTTCGCGACCTCGCCGGAGACGTCGCTGATGGAGCGATCGTGCAAGCGCCGCACGACCTCGTCGAGCTCGCCCTCGTCGGTGGCGAGCTCGATCACGCTGGTGTCGAGCGCGGAGGCGGGCTCGTCATCACCGACCGGCAGCCACTCGTTCGGCCACCTCGCCGTGCGCACGATGTTGTTCGGGTGCGCCGCCTCGGCGATCGAGGTGCGTCCACCTTGGACGGTCACGAACGCAGGCGCCTCGCAGAGCGCCGCGCGAACGCCCGGCGCGATGTTGGCCCTCTCCTGGTCGAGCCACGCGCGAAGCAGCGTGCGGGTGGGTCCGAGATCGCCGAGTTGCTCGGGAGCGGTCTTCGCGATCTCGACGAGCAGTCGCGCGGCGGCGCGGCTCACCCCTTCGATCAGCTGCGCGGCGACCAGCTCCGACAGGCCGGTGAGCTGGTCGTCGGCGTGCGAGAGATCGAGGTCGACGACTGCATACAGGGGAAGCCCGGCGGTGCGCGTCAGCGTCTGGAACGTGCGGTTCTCGATCCGGACGTCGATCTCGAGGCGACCGCGCCCGACTCCCACCAGGCCACGCATCGACAAGTTGGTCGACCCCCGCGGGATCGGAACGTGGATTTCCCCCACGACCGGATAGCCGAACGCGCGCTCCGGCTGCGAGCGGTGGGCGACCAGTCGGCGATCACGCATCACCGTGCGGCGGCGCAGCTCGAGCTCGGCGTCACCGTTCGCGATCGGCACGCCGGCGAGCTTGCCGATCGCGGTGGCGGTGTCCGCGCCGCACACCATCGGCGCGAAGCCTTCGACCGGCGCGGACGACATCTCGACATAGAACAGCTGGAGCGGGAACCGCGAGACCAGCGTCTTGATCGAGATCAGATCGTGCTCGCCGAGCGCGTGGATGATCGGCGCGGCCTTGAGGTCCGCGAGCAGCTTCGCGTCGAGGATGGGATCCAGGATCGGCGGGGTATCGTCGCGCGCCAGCGCCGCGAAGGCCCACGCGGCCAGCGAGCTGGTCGGCTTGACCTCGGGACCGTGGAGCTCGAGCGGCCGATCGCCGATCAACGCGCGCAGCGCGGCACGCACGAGCAAGATCTCCCAGTCGCCGTAGTCCCGCTCGTGCACCCGAGCGGTATCGCCGGCGGCCTTCCAGTCGACCGACGGGACGATCGCGTCGGAATCGACGGCGAGCGCGCAGACGCCGTGCTTCCAGCCGAGGTGCTCGCGGGTATCGAGTGACCGGCCGATGTGGTGGAGGTGGATGGTGCCCTTGGACGCAGGTGCGATCGCACCGGCGACATCGCCGCCGTCGATCGCGAGCGCGAAGCCGTGCGTCGCAGCGAGCGCGGCTGCGAGCCGGGCAGGGCGCT
>JACCYD010001541.1 GCA_013696695.1 Deltaproteobacteria bacterium
AGCGCGTCGCGGCGTTCGCGTCCCTGCTCTGGGAAGGCGTGCACCGCAACGACTACGTCGCGCGCGCGCCGCCGCCCGGAAACTTCGTCGTGCCGCCGACGAAGGCCGAGGAGATGTACATGCCGGAGACCTTCGGGCGCGGCGGCTCCGACCGCGTGATCATCGAATAGTCATTTCCAGCGGCGGCGCGGCAGCACGTGTTTCCGCTTGGGAGTCGAGCGCGTCGAGCTGTCCGACGGCTCGTCGGGCAACGCTGGAAGCGTGTCGCGCTCGAACTCCTCGATCGGGATCGACCCGAGCGACCACGTCCAGATGTCACCGTCTGCGTTGCTGCCGATGCCGCTCAGCGTGTCGTTGGTCAGCACGCCGTCCTGCCGCGAGAAGTCCTTCTTGCGATCGTCGTGATGCGCGATCGAGAACGTCATCGCGTCGCCGATCTGCATCCACCTGCCATCGCCTTCGGTTTCGTCGGGCTCGTCGTCTTCATCGAGCGTGTCTCCGGCGTCGCCCTGTTTGAACAGCAGCTTGCCGTCGGCAGCGAACACCACGAGGTACACGCCGCCTTGGCTATCGCGCGCGGCCCAGCACTCGCCCTCGATCGAGTGCTTCGCCGGGAACTTCGCGAGCCACGCGCGCGGAAGGCCCTTCGCCTCGTCGAGCACGCGGCGCGCACAGGCGAGGCGTGGCAGGTGCTCGGTCAGCCCCGCGAGCTCGCGATGGAGACGCACGACGGTCGCGCGGTGCTGTTCACCGGTGGTCTCGAGCCAGTCGGCATAGACCAGCCACGTCGCGGCATCGTCGGGATGTTCGCGCAGCAAGCGCTGGAACGTGGCCTCGTCGGTCACCGCCGAAGATGTTCGCACGAACACCCGCGATCGATGCGGGCGTAGTAGCGTGCCGCGGTGTCCTGGATCTTCATCGACGGCAATGATCTGAGGCGTGCCGAGCTCGCGAAGATCGCGCCGGCGCTGGAGATCACCGTCGAGGCACTTCAGACCGGTTTCTCGACGAGCGCGCCCGAGCCCGGGCAGCGCGCGCGAGACAAGGTCCTCGCTCATCATGCAGCCGGCGCTTGCTTCGCAGAGGCGGTCGATCTCACCACGCTCGAGGGCAAGAGCCTTCGCCTCGAGCTCGACTCCGAGAATGCGAACCGGTTCTGCAAATGGTGGCGCGAGACGCCCACCAAGATGTTGCTCTCGATCGCGTATCGCCGCTCGGCCGAGTCCGAGATCGAGCTGTTCACGATGGCGTGCGACGGCAAGATCGCGGATCAACCGGCGGGTCCGCTGATCCTCGGCTGGGATCGTTTGTTCGTGCCCGCGGGCGAGGACTACACGATCGCGGAGCTGTCGGAAGCTGGCGAGGTTGTCGGGTTTCGACGCGACGCCTACGGCAGGCTCGCAGCGGCGCTCGGCTTGCCCGCGGCATGACACCGCGGTGGGTCGCCGCCGCGAACATCGCGATGTACGGCGTGTGATCGCTCAGTTCTTGTTATCGAACTTGATGCCCTTCTTGACCTCTGCGATCGCCTTCTCGACGTGACCGATCGCGTTCACGCGATGCCCGCCCTTGTCGGCCGTCGCGTTCTTGAGGTTGGTGTGAGCGCGCTCGAGGTTGTCGAGCGCCGACTTCATCGCCGGCTGCGGATCGGCATCGGCAGACTGGATCGCACGACCTCCGATCGTGGCGGCGAACAGGGCGGCGAGAGCGAACGAGGTGAGCTTCCAAGGATTGCGCATGGCGCAGGTGACTTGCGTCCCGCGTGCCGTCAGTCGTCGACGACAACGCGGCAACATCGTTGAGCGGAGAGCATGCGATTGCCGACGGTCGTCGCCGCGATCGACGAACGCCGTCAGCGCAAGCAGCGCTTCGCGTCGCGGATCGCGGCGGGCGGACCCTTCGACGCGACGAGCGAACGAATACGATCGAGACCGGGACCACCGAGCGCGTCGAGGATCGGCTGCCGTGGATCGGTCGCGAGGTCGGCACACAAAGCCGCCGCGGCGGTGAGCGCGACGTCGGCATCGGTGTCCTTCGAGACCGCGGCGGCGAGCGGGCCGCGCATCGCGGATGGTACCGGCGCGGGGACGCTCGCGGCGGCGGCGCGACGGAAGGCCGGATCGGAATCGCCGAGCGCGACGCCGAGATCGACTCCGATTCCCCCCGATCCGCCGGCGCTACGATCGAGTGCCACGGAGACGTCGAGCGCGATCACGCGAAGCT
>JACCYD010001544.1 GCA_013696695.1 Deltaproteobacteria bacterium
CGCTGGATCTTGATGAACAGCGTGTGCGTGGCGATGCCGTCATCGAGCAGCATCAGATCGACCGAGCTCGTCGACTTGACGGAAGCTTGACCGACACGCGATCCGAGGATGACGCGCTCGAACGCCGAGCCCATCGACGCGACCTCGGCGCCGTACAGCGACTGGACGAGCGCTGACCGCTCGAGGCGATCGCGCTCGCGCTGCGCTTCATAGTCGGCGAGCGCGGCGCGGTTCTCGAGGTCTTCCGCTTCGCGACGCGCGGCGACGTCGCGATAGTCATCCTCATCTTCATCGTCGTCGTCGTCGTCGTCGTCATCGTGCCGGTCGGAATTCAGCTCGTGGACCCAGGCCGGCTCGTCGTACTTGCCTGCGGCGGTGTCGCGAATCGCGAGCCCGAACGGAATGCACGTTGTGATTGCGAGAACGATCGTCGAGGTCGGAACCAGCGGCACGAGGCGACGCTACTACAGCCGCGCTTCGTACGACAGCCAGAAACTGATCTCGGGATTGGGCTCGCGGGCGAGCGTACTCTCTCGATCGTCGAGGAAGAACTTGGCGTCCGCGCGCACCCGAACGGTGTCCTTTTTTCGCACCTTGACCGCGGCATCGATCGTCGTCGACAACGACGTCTCGAGCTTGGTGTCGTCGCGGAACGCCTCGTCGAGATAGCGAGCGCGGGCGCGCACGCGCACCGTGTTGTCGGGATTCCACAACACGATCAGCCAGCCCGCGACGTCCTGCCGGAAGGCGTTCTCGTCGATCGAGGGATCGTCGAGCAGCTGGTGCTCGAGCATCGCGGTGTACGTGAACTTGCGGTTCGGCCGGTACTGGATACGGCCGATGGTGGTCAGCTGGCGACCGCCGCACGGAATCGGCTCGCCGTTCTCGTCCTCTTCGACCGAGACCTCGAAGCACTGGCCGTTGCCACCGACCTTGAGATCCTTGTCCTGGTAACGCAGCCACAGGCCGAGCTTGATCTCCTCGGTGGTGCGGACGTCGCCACGCACGTAGGTGTCGAGCTTCGGTTGCTGGCGGCCGAGATTGTCTTCCTCGCGCTGCGATGGATTCTCCCAGACGTCGAGGAGCGCGCGGAGCGAGTAGAGCTTCGACGCCTTGTAGTAGCGGAGGCGAACACCGGCCTCGTCGCGGGCGCGCTGACCATCGAGCTCGTCGCTCTGTGCGATCGGCCGGCCGAACGGGTTGATGAAGTCTTTGCTGTAGTAGCGGAACACCGCCTCGAGCTCTTCCTTCTTGCGCGTCGCGGTGACGCGGATGATGCCGGCGGGACCGCCACCCGTGAGCGGCGAGCTGGCTTCGTTGGGGTCGAGATTCGCATCGCCGCGATAGCTGAACGCTGCCTCGCCGAAGATGTCGATGAAGTCGCGACCGAACGACATGTTCGCGCCGGCCGCGCCGAACCGGCCGCCGGTGGGGATGCGCGACCACTCCTGGGTGTCGAGGGTGATGCCCTTGACGAGGTTGGTCTCGGTCGCGCCGTACGCCGTGAGCCCGATCGAGTTCCGGCGATCCGCGAAGTACGCGACGTTGACGCCGGCGACGCGCTCCTGGAACACCTCGGGTAGCGTGACGAACGAGAACCGCGACGCCGGCGACAACAGATTGCCGTCGGGCCGTACGAACACCGTCGGAGCCGAGCACGTGGGATCGGTGTCGTCGCTGGGATCGATGCACTTGCCCTGCGAGCGGTTCGCGAGCTCGTACTGGTAGACGTAGCGGTTCGATGCGCTGGCCCAGACGTAGCCCTGCAACCAGCCAGCACCGCCGAGGTTGGCATTCTTGAACCCGGCGCCGACGCCAAACAGGCCATCGCGCCAGCTCCAGTCGGGCGTGACGTAGAGATCTGCATCGGGATTGATGTCGGAATCGCACGGCGACTGCGCGAGCTCGCCTGCCGATTGCCGGCAGCTGCGCACGAGATCCGTCGAGAAGAACAGATCGTCGTCGATGTAGAGCCCGTTCGGCGTGTAGCGGCTCGACGTGTCGAACACCAGGCGCTGGCCGAAACCGGCCTTGAACGTGCCGGCGATCAGCGTGCCCTCCGTGGTCTCGTACTTGACGAACGCCTTCGGCAGCGCGAACCGATAGCCCTGCGGATCGGCGATCAACGCGTCGCGGTTCGGATCGTATTGCGGGGCGCCGACGTCGAGGCGCGTGAACGCGGCGGCGATGCCAACCTGGAGGTGCTTGAACGCGGTGAAGCGCGCGCGAAACGCCCATGGCGGCGCGACGTTGTCGTACGGCGTGAAGCGCGTCTGCAGGCGTGCGAAGCCCTTCACGTTGTGGCGATCGCCCGCCGCCTCGATCTCGATGAACGCGGCGATCGCGAACAGCTTGTCCTCGGACAGCGCACCGGCCTTGACGAGCTGGGCTGGGTCGCGAATCCGCTCCTTGTCGCGAAACCGGATGATCGCGTCGACGTCGTCGTACGTCAGGTTCGGCAGCGTGTAGAGCAGCGCGCGATCGGCGACGTTGAGATCGATGCCGGCGTTGAGCAGCTGGAGGAGCTCCTCGAACGTGTCCTGCGTGATGTCACCCGCGGCGAACAGATCCTCGAGGTCAGCCTGATCGCTGACGTCGACGAATGTCTCGTAGGGCGTGGCTTCCGCCGACCCTGCGATCGCGATCACCAAGGCGATCACCCCGCGACGCATCATTCAGAAGCTAACACGGCGCCCGCGTCACTCGATCGGCGTGCCACCCAAACCAGCGCCGTCGGCGCAGAAGTTTTCAGGCGCCCGCGCATAGAAGTCGCGGTGGAACTGCGCCAGCGCGACCGGGTCCACACACGTCGCGGCGTACGTCACACCCCAGGCGATCGCGGCGAACGGCACACCATCCGGCAACTGCGGGTCGTTGACGACGAGCGCACGGTGCTTGACCGGCGTCTCGCACATCGGGTCGACCGGAAAGCCACGGACGACGTCCTCGAGCTGGGCGATCTCCGGAGCGCAGCCCTCGTCGCAGCGATACGTCAGGATGATCGCGCCGTGCTCGGCGTTGTGGAGCCAGAACCCGCGCTCGAGGGTCTCGTACGAGCGGTCCCAGGCCGCCCACAGCGGGAAGTGCGGCCCGCTCGCCGGTGGGTTGGTCGACCACTCGATCACCGTCGCCTGGGGGACGTGCTCGCCGAACTCCTCGTCGAGGATGTCGACCACGCCGCAGGTCCCGAGGTCGTAGTGCAGCTCGCGCGGGCCGATCGAATCGCCGCACGCCGCGAGCACCAGAACCAGCCACCGCATCCAGTGCAGCGTAGCGGGTCGGTCGACCGGGGTCGACACGCTTGGCGGTGCGCTTCCTGCCCCGGGTCCGGTTGCATGTCCGGGCTTCCGACAAGCAGCTTCGTGTGGACCGAGATGCGGACACGACGGAGCACCGGGCACCATTAGGGTCCCCTCCACCGCGACCTATGGGCGCCGGCGATCGTGGCTACCGGCGACGACGCTTGGCATCCCGGCCGAAGGCGAGCAGGCCGAGGCCGAGCGCGAGCAGCAGGCCGGAAGCGCCACCGCCGGAGTGGCAGCCACCATCGCTGCCTTCCGGATCTTCGCCGTCCGGGTTGTTGCCGTTGGGGTCCTCCGCGCAATCCGCGTCGACCTCGCCGCACTCCGCGAAGCAGGTGCCGTCGGTTGCGCAGCAATCGTTGTCCATCACCGGGCAGTCCGCGCGGCAGGTGTCACCGGCGGCGCAGCCATCGCAATCGGGATCGCTCGCGAGGTCGCCGCACGCCGCGGTGCAGAAGCCGTCGGCGGCGCACGCGCAATCGGGATCGGGCGCAGTGCAATCGCTCGCGCATTGACCGTCGGCTTCGCACGACGCGTCGGGTGGCAGCACGTCGTGGGCCTCGATGTACTCGCGGATCCACTCGCGGTAGGTGTCGATGCGAACCGAGCCGTCGAGGCCGGCGCCGCACGCGGCAGTGCCGAACGAGGTCACGCCGATGATGTACTCGGTGGTGCCGACCGTCATGAAGTTCGGGCCGCCGGAGTCGCCGTAGCAGGTGCCCGACGGCTGGTTGGTCGCGTACATGATGCCGCCGTCGAGGGAGTCGAGGTTCGCGACGCCGTGGCGCTTGAGGCCCGAGCCGCCGCCGTTCTCCGAGGTGACGCCGAAGCCGGCGATCCGGATCTGCTCGCCGAGGTGCTGTGCGAGGTCCGTGTTGACCAGCGGGATCGGAGCCGTCGGGCCTTCGCTCTCGAGCGTCAGCATCGCGATGTCGGCGCTCTGATGTCCGGACTTGTGGACCGCCTTGATCCAGGTCCCGCTGTCGTCGCTCGAGTCGGTCCCGAAGTAGGCCCACATCTGCGAGCTCAGGCAGTGCTTCGCGGTGACCACGGTTTTCGGCGACACCAACGTGCCGGTGCAGCCACCACCGCCGAGATCGAGATAGACGGTCGCCGGATCGCCCATGTCGACCTGCCCGTTCACGATCGACTGAGAGCTCGAGGCTTCATTCGGTGAGTCCGCACAACCGACGACGAGCAGACCAAGGGCAAGTGCGTTCCTCATGGCGGCGCACCAACGCAAGTGTCGTTCCTCGCGCGTTGCGCAATTCGATCCGCGCGCGCGGCAGATTTCACGCGCCTGGTTGGTCGCGGCTGCGACGAGCTGGCACACGCTCGTCGATCGATCGAGGCGTCTCGCTACGGCGCTCTGTTGACTCATCGTCAACAGCCACAATGTACGAATTGGCTAACAATGTGCGCTATCTCGGGCTCGCTGACAGCGAGGCCGAAGGGCATCAACCGCGAAGCGCTCGCCACCGCCAGCGCCCGAACCGCAGCCACGTCCACATGCGCGACCACCGCGTCGGGCTCTCGAGCGAGAGCTCCATGCAGGTCTCGGCGGCGTCCTCGTGGGCAGTGGCCTGGTCGCGCTCGAGCTGCTCGAGCAACGAGAT
>JACCYD010000030.1 GCA_013696695.1 Deltaproteobacteria bacterium
TACCGCGAAGCCCAGACCACGTGCCGGCGCATCACACCGGCGCGGCGCGCGAAGGCCGCGTGTGCCGATGCCCTCCTCGGCGAGGCGGAGACGCTCCAGCGCGCGGGCCGCACCCGCGAGGCGATCGCGCGCTACGCCGCGCTGCCTGCCAAGCTCGCCGATGATCCGTCGACCGCCGCGATCGCGGTGTACCGCTCTGGCGATCTGCTGCTGCGTGCGCCGATCAATGACCCCACCGCGGCGTGGACTGCGCTGTGGCGCGTGATCACCGAATGGCCCGACGAGGCGCCCGCGGCGGACGCGCTCGCGATCCTGCTCGCCGATGGTCGCGGCCGCGACGCGCGCTCTCTCGCCGACCAGATCGCGAAGCTGCTGACGCAGCTCGCCGAGACAGGGGTCGCGGATAACTTGATCTGGTCGCTCGCCGATCTCTACGAGCACGAGCTGGCGAATCCGCAGGGCGCGCGCGCTCTCTACGATCGGATCCCCACCGAATACGCGAAGAGCGGGCTGCGCGACGACGCGCGCTGGCACGGTGCGCGGCTGTCGCGCGCGATCGGCGATCCGAAGGGCGCGGCGCAGCGACTACGTGGCTTGCTCGCGACGCGTGAGGTCGCGATCGGCGCCGGGTCGTACTTCTCGATCTGGCTCGACGACGCACAGCTCGAGCTCGGCAAGGTGCTCCGCGATGACCTCGCGGACTACGCCGGGGCGGCCGCCGCGCTTCGTCAGCTGCCGAAGCACTACCCGGCGTCGATCCTGAAGGACGACGCGCTCTACGAGCTCGCGGTCACGCTCCACCAGGCCGGCGATCGCCCCGCCGCGTGCAAGACGCTCGCGGAGCTCGCCAAGCAAGCGCCGGAGTCGAAGTACATCGAGCGCGGCCGCGAGCTCTGCCCGTGACGGAGCCCGCGATCCGGATCAGCGAGGTCCACAAGGCCTACGGCAGCCGCCGCGTCCTCGATGGCATCTCGCTCGACCTCGCGCGCGGCACCAAGCTCGGGCTGATCGGTCCGGCGGCGTCCGGCAAGAGCGTGCTGTGCAAGCTGGTCTGCGGGCTCGAGCAGCCCGATCGCGGCGAGATCGAAGTCTTCGGCGAGCGCATCGTCGGCAAGCGCGAGGTCGACCTCGGTCCGCTGCGGCGGCGGATCGGCATGCTGTTCCAGAACTACGCGCTGTTCGACTTCCTCACCGTCGAGCAGAACGTCGCGTTCCCGCTCGAGCAAGGCGCAGCAGGGACGCTGTCCGCAGAGACCATCGCCGAGCGCGTCGCGGCGCGCCTCCGCGCGGTCGGCCTCGCTGGCAGCGAAGCGAAGCTGACCGCCGAGCTGTCGGGTGGCATGAAGAAGCGCGTCGGCATCGCGCGCGCGACGGTCGCCGATGCCGAGCTCGTGATCTATGACGAGCCGAGTGCGGGCCTCGATCCGGTGACCACGCAAAAGATCTACGATCTGCTGTCCGCCGATCAGGCGCGGACCGGAGCGACCGTGCTTGCGATCTCGTCCGACGTGGCGGCGCTCGCGGGCTTCGTCGACGAGATCGCGTTCCTCTACGATCACCGCGTCGTCTATCGCGGGCCGGCCGCCACGATCGCGGACGCGCCGAATGCGCTGGTCCGCCAGTTCGTGCGTGGCGACCTCGAAGGGCCACTGGATCAAGCCGGCCCGGGGATGGCCAGTCTCGATCGGAGCATCAAATGATCTCCGGCATCGGCGCCGCGGCGCTGCGCATCGCGCAGGAGGTCGGTGGCATCGTGCTGCTCACCGGCCAGGTGCTGCGCGCGCTGGTGCCGCGGCCGGGCGCAGGCGCGTGGATCGACGGCCGCGAGCTGTGGAAGAACCTCTACAAGATGGGCAACCGCTCGGTGCCGATCGTCGTGCTGACCGCGTTCTTCGCCGGCGCGCTGATGATGTTGCAGGCCGGACCGTTCGTGAAGAAGTTCGGCGCCACCGGGCTCGCCGGGTGGGGTGCGGGCTACGCGGTGCTGCGCGAGATCGGCCCGATCCTGATCGCGCTGATGTTCTCGGGGCGCGTCGGTGCCAACAACACCGCCGAGCTGTCGACGATGACCGTCACCGAGCAGCTCGATGGACTCCGCGCGCTCGCGATCGATCCGGTGCGCTTCCTCGTCGTGCCACGCGTGATCGCGATGGTGGCGATGCTGGTGGCACTCACCGTGATCGGCGATCTCGTCGCGTTGGTGGGAGCCGCGGTCGTCGGCAAGGCGATGCTCGAGATCGATTTCTCGACGATGTATTACTCGATCGTCGACAACCTCAAGCCGTACGACTTCCTGCACGGCGTGTACAAGTCGATCGCGTTCGGCTTCGCGATCGCGATGTCGTCCTGCTATTTCGGCGTCACCGTGCGCGGCGGTGCCGTCGGCGTCGGCAAGGCCGTCAATGCGGCGGTGGTCGCCTCGGCGGTGTCCATCATGCTGCTCGACTTCTTCCTCACCTACCTGTCCGCATGAGCAACCGCATCGAAGCTCTCGGCAGCGCGGCGCTCTCGTTGGTGCGAGCCGGCGTCGAGCTGTGGCGCGTCTACGTGTCGACGATCGCCGGCGTGATGCGCGGGTTCTCGCGGCGCAAGGATCGCCGCGGGCACGGGGGGCGCGCGAGACAGTCTCGCGCGCAAAGCGAGCTGGTACGGCAGCTCCACGCGATCGGCAACAAGTCGATCGTGTTCATCGTCATCACGCTCGGCGCGCTCGGGATGGTGATGACGTACCAGGCGTGCCTCCAGCTCGGGCGCGTCACTGGCGACTACTCGCAGGTCGGCAGCCAGCTCCTGCGATTGATCATCTCCGACTTCGGGCCGACGCTGACCGCGATGATGCTCGCGACACGCGTCGGCGCCGGCATCGCCGCCGAGATCGGGTCGATGAAGGTGACCGAACAGATCGACGCGCTGCGGATGAGCGGCGTGTTGCCGATCGATTACCTGATCGTGCCACGGTTCATCGCGTGCCTGGTGATGATGCTGATGCTCGCGGTGCTCGGCAGCGCGGTGATGTACGCCGCCGGCGGGCTGACCGCGAAGTACTCGTTCGGCGTCAACCCGAACACGTTCTTCGATCTGTCGTTCATCCGGCCACGCCACCTCGTGCTGTTCGTCGTCAAGTGCCTCGCCTACGGCGCGGCGATTCCGATCGTCGCCGGGTTCTGCGGGCTGCGCGCACGCGGCAGCTCCGAGGGCGTTGGCTGGGCCACCACGGCCGCGGTGATCGGCAGCTCGTTCGCCGTCATCGTCCTCGACTTCATCCTCTCCGCGTCCGCGCTGTGGCTGACCGGCGGCGACCTATGATGCGTGGATCACGATGACGGCGTTCATCGAGTTCAAGGGCGTCACCAAGGCGTTCTCCGGCAAGCCGGTGCTGCGGGGCATGGACCTCGCGATCACCAAGGGCGAGGTGATGTTCATCATCGGCACCTCCGGCGTCGGCAAGTCGGTGACGATCAAGCACCTGATCGGGTTGCTCTCGATCGATGCCGGCGAGATCTGGTTCGACGGCATGCGCGTCGACACGCTGCGCGAGAGCGCGCTGCCACCTCTGCGCAAACGCATCGGCATGGTGTTTCAGAGCTCGACGCTGTTCGACTCGATGACGCTCGAAGAGAACGTGGCGCTGCCGCTTCGCAAGCACGGCAAGCTGCGCCACAAGGCCGCGCTCGAGGAGGCCCGCAAGCGCCTCGCCCAGGTCTACATGAGTGACTACGCGGCGCGCTATCCGGCGGAGCTCTCCGACGGCATGCGCAAGCGCGCCGCGATCGCGCGCACGCTCGCGCTCGATCCCGAGGTCGTGCTGTTCGACGAGCCGACCAC
>JACCYD010000058.1 GCA_013696695.1 Deltaproteobacteria bacterium
CACCTGGCCGGCGACGAGGGGCTGCCTGCGATCATGGCGCAGGCCGGGTACTCCGTCGCCCGCGTGCCGTGATCACTTCCGGCAGAACACGTCGGTCAGACACGACGGGTCGAGCTCGACCGGATGACTGCGTCGCGCGCGCACTTCAGCGGCCTTGCGCGCGAGCGCCGCGTCGAGCGCATCCGCCTCGACGTCGGCCTTGAACCGGGTCTCGAACGTGGGCTGCGCCTTCGCGACCAGGGCGTCCGGCGAGACGTCGTCGAGCTGCGTGGTGTTGCCTTCGAGTGGCTTCGGCGTCGGTGGCGCGATGGTCGCGCCGTTCTTCGCGGCGTTGCCGCCGAACATGTGCCAGCCGTCGAGCGACTTGTCGGCGACGTTGAGCGCGATCACGAAGCCGTCGGTGGTGGTCGAGTAGAGCCAGCCCCTCGCGATGATCGGCTCGGCGACGATCTTCCTGCCGATGTCGTATGACCACAGCGTGAAGCCGGTGTCGACGTCGAGGCCGAACACCTTGCCGTCGCGCGACGACACCACGATGGTCGAGCCCGCGAGCGCGACCGAGCCGAGCGACCGCGCGTCGGCCTTTGTATTGTAGCGGCGATGCCAGATCGATTCGCCGGTCTTGGCGTCGCTCGCGATCACCTCGTTGCCCATCGCGACGTAGTGGATGCCGCGATCGACGACCGGGCGCGAGCCTTCGAACGCCCACACGGTCTCCCAGCTCTCGAGGCTCGACGGGACGTCGTACGCGTACGAGCCGGCCGACACGCGATGCTCGCGCACGATCTTGCCGGTGTCGACGGCGACCACGATCTGCTGCTCCTTCGCACCCGATCGGCGCGTCACGAACAGCTCGTCGCCGACGATCCACGGCGCGGTGGTGGCGCGCAGCGGCTTCGCCCAGCGGGTCCTGCCGGTGCGATGCTCGAAGCGATACGTCATGCCGGCGATGGTCGACACGTAGACCGAGTCGCCGGAGATCACCGGCGTCGCCAGGAGCTCGGCACCGACCGAGCGGGACCACACGGGGGCGCCGGTCTTGCTGCGGAACGCGCCGAGCATCTGTCCGCCGGCCTCCGGGTCGGGATACGACGAGTAGACCAGGCCGTCGACCAGCGCGATCTGCGACAGCGTCGGGTCCCCGAGGTAGCGCAGCCAGTTGCGCTTGCCGGTCTTCGCGTTCAGCGAGAACAGCGTGCAGCTCTCGGTGTTGAACAGCACGTCCTCGCCGTCGACGATCGCAGCCGTGGGCCCGTTGTCCTCGAGGTTCGTGGTCGCCCATTCGATCCGGCCAGTCGTCGCGTCGAGCGCGTAGAAGCTGACGGAGTTGAAGCCACCCGACACGAACACGCGATCGTGACCGTACGCGACCGACGGCAACTGCTGCGCTTCGGGAATGCGCGCCACCCAGCCCGGTCGCTCGTCGGCGAACGTGAACGCGACGGAGCCACCGCGTGGCGGCACCGGCACCGAGACCTTGACGACCGCGCGATCCGCGGCGAGGTCGAACGGTACCGCCGGCTTGCGCGGCATGGGTGCGCTCTCGGTACCTGCGATCGGTCCGGCGAGGTCGACGCCCGGTTCTGGACGCGGTGCCGGCTCGACGATGGTAGGAGCTGGTTCGACGACGGGCGAGGGTGCATCCGCGGACGAGCCGCAGGCGGCGAGCAAGAACAATGCAGCGGGCTTCATTTGAGCAGCTCCTTGATCGCGTCGAGCCGCGACGGCACGACGGGCGGCTTCCAGGCGGGAGAGAACGTGAACGGGTAATTGATCTGGATCGACTCGTCGCCGTTGGTGGGATGCGGGAACTCGATCGCCTTGATCACGCCGGCGACGCAGTCGGCGACCTGCTTGTCCATGCCGGTCGCGGTCGCGGTGACGACCATGCCGTTGCCGTTGATCAGGAACTGCGTCTGGATCACGCCGGCCAGCGTCGGCTTCGCCAGCAGGACCTTCTCGTAGCAGTACTGGATCTTCGCGAGGTGGCGCTTGACGTAGCGCTTGATGATCGCGGCATCGAGGCTGCCGCGAACGACCGGCATCCCGATGCGGACCTCGGGAATCGCGTACGTCGGAGCTCGCGCGGCGAATCCCCAGCCAGAGGCGGTGCGCGAAGCGATCGAGGAGTACGAGCCCCCGGAGGCGATCGAACCATAGCCGTAGCCTCCGCCACCAACGCCAAAGCCACCGCCCGCGCTGTACGAGATGTTGCGCGCCGCGGCCGGCACCTCGACGGGTACGACGATGCGCTTGCCCTCACCGCCCGCGGTGATCCGCGATTCGTCGACGGCCACGAAGGCCGTGAACTGCGTGAGGATGCGGTGCTCGAGCGAGAGCGCGATGATCGCCCGCTCGGCGACCGGATCCGGACGGCGGATCAAGCCGCGCGACAGCTCGGCGATCTTCGCGCGCGCCCACCGTGGCGATCGCGGGCCGCGCCGCGCGAGCGGGGAGCTCCACCGGGACGCTGAACGCGACCGAGCGCCCGGCTTGCTTGCCGCTCACGGTGATCACGCCGCTACCGGGGGCGCCATAGCGACCCGAGAGCACCAGAGGCTGGCCGACGAACACGTCGGGGATCGCCGCGGGTGTGATATCGCGCGCGGCGAGCCCGCCCCAGTCGATCTTCAGATCGGTGAGCACCGGCGCGTCGATCCGGCGCTCGAACAAGGCGACCGCGCGGCCGGTATCCTCGTCGGGACGCACCACCTGCACGCTGCCGCGGCCGATCGCTGCCATCTCCTCGAGCAAGTAGCGGTTCACTGCGGTGCCGACACCGAACGCGAACAGGCGCGACGCTCCGATCTGCTTGCCGACCATGGCAAGGATCTCGTCCTCGTTGCCGACATAGCCGTCGGTGATGAACGCGAGGATGCGAAGCCGCAGTGGATCGTGAGGAACGGCGAGCGCCCCCGCGATCCCGGTGGTCATCTCGGTGCCGCCGCCGGCCTCGACCGTGCCGAGCCACTTGAGGACGTAGTCGACGTTCGCCGGCTTGGCCGAGATCGGGCCCGGTGCGAGCACGCTGGTCGTGTCGGCGAAGCGAACGATCTGGAACGTGTCGTCGGGACGCAGCGTCCACAACATCCTGCGGATCAGCTCCTTCGCCTTCGCGAGCGGCGCACCGCGCATCGACGACGAGGTATCGAGCACGAAGATCAGCTCGCGCGGCGTGATCTTGTCGGGCGCAGCCGCAGCGGGCGGCTGGACGACCAGCAAGAAGCTGCCGAGCTCGCCATCGCGATGCGCGACCACCCCGACCTTCGGAGCCGCCCCGGCCAGCTTGTACGCGAGGATGAAGTCCTTGTTCGGGATGGTGTCGCCGGGCTGGATGCGGATCCGTGCCTTGCGGCCATCGCGCGTTATTGCGATCTGATGCGACGGCGAGCCGAGCTCCTCGATCGCGACGCCGGCATCGAGCTCGACCGCGAGCGCGATGTCGTGCGTGCTGCGAAGCCCGGGCGGCAACGTCGGTGCCTGCAGGTCGGCTGACGCCGCTGCCCACTGCTTTGGCAGGTAGCGCGGCCCGACGACCATCGGAAACACCAGCGAGTAGCCGCCGTCGTCGTAGTCGAGGCGCTGGATGTAGCTCAGCGTGACCTCGATCGTCGCAGCGGGCTCGAGGTTCGCGATCGACTGCGTGAACAGATTCGGCCGCTCCTGCGTGAGCAGCGCCGCGACCAGGCCCTTCTTGCGCGCGGCCTCGTAGACCTGCTTCGCCTGACCGCGCTCCATGATCGTGCCGCGGATCCGGCGGCCACCGCTCGCCAGCACGAAGTCGTTGACCGCCGCGCCGGTGGGCAGCGGGAACAGGTAGACCGCCTCGATCTTGGTCGTCGATGGGTTCTTGTAGCGCTGGGTCACCGTCGCGTGCGCGACCGGGCCGTCGACCTGGATGCGGACGTCGGTGTGCTCGAGGGGCACGTCGACCAGCTTGCCGTCGACCTCGGTGACCAGCCGGCCTTGCCCCGACCCGGCCACGGCGCTTCCGGACGTCGTCAAGATCATGAAAACCACGAAGACCAGACCAGCACTGCGCATGTGGACGCACCTCTCCTGAGCCCCGCATGGCCATCCCCGGGAGACGGGGCCGACCGAGCCCGAGGCGAGACTCGCGATCCTCCGACAACCAACATCCCGAAAAGTTGCGCCGAACTTTGGGGCGGCCGACCAGCCGGCGTTACCGTCGACGGGTGAGGACGTCGCTGCTCTCGATCGGTCGTCGGTTACCCGACCACGCCGCCGATCTGACGGCGATCGCGGACGGGCTCGACCGCAACGAGCCGGGCACGATCGAGCGCGCGAGAACGGTCGCCGATCGAACGCTGCGGGCGCTCTGCGAGGAGGCCGACATCTCCGGCAACGATCCGGTCGCCGTGATGCTCGAGCAATTGCTCGCGAAGCACGCAATTCCGCACACCGTCGCGGCGCACCTTCGCGTGCTTTACGATCCCGACTCGACGCTGATCGGCGACAGCGTGCGGGCGCTGCTCGCCTTCCTCGAATGGCGCGTCGGCTCGCGCTCGAAGTTCACCGCGGTGCGGCCGGGCCGGAAGATGTCGCGCAAGCTGCCGCTCATGCTCGGCAGCGCGATCGTGCTCGTCGCCATCGCGATCATCGTGATGGTCACGCGCGAGAGGGAGCGGACGCCGGTGGCCTCGACGGCGCCGATGATCCAGATCGCGGGCGCGACGTTCGACATGGGGAGCAGCGATGCGGAGCTCGCGGCAGCGCTGGTCTACTGTCGCGAGGTCGACGTCCGCGGCAGCTTCTGCCTCGGGGACAACGAGTTTCTGCAACAGGAGCAGCTGCGCACGGTCACGATCTCGGCATTCGTGATCGATCGCGACGAGGTCACGGTCGCCGACTTCGTGGCGTGGCTCGCGCACCAACCTCCGGATCCTCGACGCGTGTTCCCGAACGTCCGCGTCGATCCCGACACCAAGCGGCTGCTGGCCGCGCCGGGGCGCGAACGGCTACCGATCGCCGGCGTGTCGTGGAACGACGCGCGGCAGTATTGCGAGGCCGTCGACAAGCGCCTGCCCACCGAAGCGGAGTGGGAGCTCGCGGCGCGCGGGGTCGGGCGCCGGTTGTTTCCCTGGGGCAGCGAGCATCCGCAATGTGCGCGCGTGGTGTTCGCTCGCGAGAACGTGCGCGTGTGCAGTCTCGGCAGTGGAGGCGATGCCGCGCCGGTCGGTAGCGCCGAGGGAGATGTCACGCCCGAAGGCGTTCACGATCTCGGCGGCAACGTCGCCGAATGGACGGCCGACACCGGCGGTGACCGCCCGACGTGCAGTGGTCCGTGCGTCAACCCGGTTGCCACCGGCCACACGATGCGCGTCGTTCGCGGCGGTCACTGGGGCAGCTTCGGTGGCCAGCTTCGCGGCGCCAGCCGCAGCCAGCTCGAGCCCGCGCGGACGCGAACGAACCTCGGGTTTCGCTGCGCGCGCAGCGCTCGTTAGAGCAGCTTCGCCGTCATCGTGATCGGCACGGCCGACAGGGCGCGCGAGATCGGGCAACCCTTCTTCGCGTTGTTCGCGCACTCGTCGAACTTCTCGGCCGACGCCGTCGGGACCTTGCCCTCGACCTCGAGCGCGATCCCGGTGATCGTCCAGCCGGGCTCCTGCTTCTCCATCGACACCGTCGCGACCGTCTTGAGCTCGGTAGGCTCGAGGCCGGCGTTGGTGAGCTGGAACGCGAGGGCCATCGTGAAGCAGCCGGAGTGGGCGGCCGCGATCAGCTCCTCGGGGTTGGTCCCGGCCTTGCCGTCCTCGGAGACGAAGCGGGCGTTGGCGCTGTAAGGCTGCTCCTTGAACGCGCCCGACAGCGTCGTAAGTGTGCCGTTACCCTTGGGTCCATTGCCGTGCCAGACGGCGGTGCTGGTTCGCTTGAGAGACATGGACCGTGAATACCAGATGTAGGGAAGCCGCGCCCTGTACGGCGTTCGAGTCTGGTCGATTCGGAGACCTGATGGGTGATGTGAACAAACGGTCGCAGGCGATCCTGCGGATGCCGGTCGACATGGTCGACGCGTACATGACCCTCCACGACGGCGATCGCTCGGACGTCTTGCTGTTCGTGCCGCCGACCGAGGACCTGTCGCGGATGCTCCAGGAGGGCGACGCGTTCCTCGCGGTGATGCGCGACGCCGCGATGTGCTTCGTCGCGCGGACCGCGATCGCGTGCCTGCGCGTCGCGATCGAGCGCGCTCCCAAGCTCGAAGAGGATTTCCCGGCCGAGGAACAACGCGTCAAGGTCACGCTGCGCAACGGCGGCGTGATCGAGGGCGTGATGAAGTGGATCCCGTTTGCCGCCCGCGGCCGCACCGGCGATCACCTGAACAGCGATAGCCCGCTGCTCGTGATCACGTCGGGCGAGCACGCACACCTGATCGTCAAGTCGCATATCGCGATGGTTCGGGAGGCTTAGATGACGACACTGAATATCCCCGCGCTGCTGCGCTTTGCCGTGTCGCAGAAGGCGTCCGACCTCCACCTCTCCGCGGGCGAGTCGCCGATGCTTCGCATCCATGGCGAGATGGTTCGCGTCGATTCGCCGGCGCTGACGAAGGAAGACGCCCACCGGCTGATCTTCGACGTCATGAACGACAACCAGCGCCGCGTCTTTCAGGAAAAGCTCGAGTGCGACTTCGCGTTCGCGCTCGACGACACGCTGCGGTTTCGCGTCAACGCGTTCGTGCAGAACCGCGGCGAAGGCGCCGTGTTCCGGACGATTCCGACCAAGATCCCGAAGTTCGACGACCTCGGCCTGCCGGCCGTGCTGCGCAACATGTGCGAGGAAGAGAAGGGACTGTTCCTTGTCACCGGGCCGACGGGTAGTGGCAAGTCAACCACGCTCGCCGCGATGATCGACTACATCAACGAAACGACGGCCGGTCACATCCTCACGCTCGAGGATCCGATCGAGTTCGTGCACAAGCCGCAGCGCGCCCTGGTCAACCAGCGCGAGGTCGGCACGCAGACGCAATCGTTCAGCAACGCGCTGCGCGCCGCGCTGCGCGAAGATCCGGACGTCATTCTGGTCGGCGAGCTTCGCGACCTCGAGACCATCTCGCTCGCGCTCACCGCGGCGGAGACCGGCCACCTGGTGTTTGGCACGGTACACACGTCGAGCGCGCCGAAGACGGTCGATCGCCTCGTCGACGTGTTCCCGGCCTCGCAGCAGGCGCAAGTCCGGACGATGCTCTCGGAGTCGCTGCTGGGCGTGTGCACGCAGATGCTGTTGCCGAAGGTCGGCGGCGGACGCTGCGCAGCGCTCGAGATCCTGATCGCGACGGCTGCAGTGCGAAACCTGATTCGCGAGAACAAGACCCACCAGATCCCGTCGGCGATGCAGGTCGGTGGCAAGGCGGGCATGGTCACGATGGAGGCTGCCGTGATGGATCTGATCAACAAGAAGCAGGTTTCGATCGAGGATGCGCGCTCGCGCATGCCCGACGTGATGGCCGCGATCGAGCGGCAGGCGGTGCAGCGATGACCGCCGGATGTGCGGAAGTCGAGCATTGGGATCCGACGATGCGGTCGTTGCTCGACCACATGGTCAAGGTCGACGCCTCGGATCTCTACATCACCGCCGGTAGCCCGCCGGTGTTCCGGATCGACGGCGTCGGCTACCCGGCGAAGGGCCAGCTCGACGGCGAGACGGTCGGCCTGATGGCGGACACCCTGCTGACGTCGGCGCAGCAAGCCGAGTTCGCGCACAAGCTCGAGATGAACCTCGCGCTCGCGAACGGCCCGGCGCGCTTCCGCGTCAACATGTTCCGGCAGCGCGGCGCGGTCGGCATGGTGATTCGCCTCGTGCGCACCAAGATCAAGACGCTCGCGGAGCTCGGCATGCCACCGGTGCTGTCGCAGATCATGCGGAGCAAGCGCGGCCTGATCCTGGTCGTCGGCGGGACCGGCAGCGGCAAGTCGACCACGCTCGCGGGCATGATCGACGATCGCAATCGCAACGCCACCGGTCACATCGTCACGATCGAGGATCCCGTCGAGTTCGTGCACGAGCACCAGCAGTGCATCGTCACGCAGCGCGAGGTCGGCATCGACACCCTGTCGTACAAGGACGCGCTCAAGAACACGCTGCGCCAGGCACCGGACGTGATCCTGATCGGCGAGATTCGCGACGCGCAGACGATGGAATCGGCGATCGAGTTCGCGGAGACCGGCCACCTGTGTCTCGCCACGCTGCACGCCAACAACGCGAACCAGGCGATCGAGCGCGTGCTCAACTTCTTCCCGCACGAGCGCCAGCACGAGATCAAGCTGCAGCTCTCACTCAACCTGCGCGCGATCGTCTCTCAGCGCCTGGTGCCGTCGGTGAATAACGGCCGCGCGGCCGCGCTCGAGATCCTGCTCGACACGCCGCGAATCAAGGATCTCGTCAAGAAGGGCGAGATCGAATCGATCAAGGACGCGATGGAGCAGGGCACGAACGAGGGCTGCTGCAGCTTCGATCAGGCACTGTTCGACCTCGTCACGCTCGGTCGGATCGACGAGAGCGAAGCACTCAAGGCCGCCGACAGCCCGAACAACCTGCGCCTGCAGATCGATCGCTACCGCCGAACGGGCGGGCAACCGGCCGACGAACCGCAGCTCAAGCTGGTGAGCACCAAGCCGGTGCAGCGACCGATGCCGATGCCGAAGCAGGCGGCGCGATAGTCGCGTGATCAGTCAAGGCCAGGCGACGGTGGCGTGAACAGCTCGATCAGGTCGTTCGCGGGCTCACCACCGACGATCGCGATCTGGTTGTTCGGCATCGCGTGGGCGGTGGCACCCGCGCGGGCGAAGCAGGGCACGGTGGTGACGAGGGCTAACGTCGCGAGGTCGATGATGTCGGCGCTGGGGATCGCGACGCCGGCGTCGTCGGTGCCGCCCGCGACCACGAGGTGGCGGGAGGTGGCGGCGACCGCGGGGCGGCGTCGCACCGTGCTCTGGAGATCGAGGAACATGCCGGGGTCGTCGAGGGTCCGGGCCGACACGAACGCGATCTCGGTAGTGCCGCGGAAGCTCGGGAATACGACAAAGGAATCGCCGACTGCCGCCGCGACCACGTCGGGTTCGGTCCCGAACCGGAGCTCCTCGATCGTGTTGTCGCGGAGGCGCAGGATCGGTTCTCCCCCGAACACGGCGGTCGGCACGCCGTCGATGACAATTCCCGCGCCGGCTAGCAGCGTGGGAACGTCGGTGCGCGCGGTCGCGGTGCCGAACGTCAGATCGATCGGTGGGGTCCCAGTGATCACGAAGCGCTCGGGCTCGATCGCCACGGCCATCGCGCCCGCGCGTGCGAGATCGACCTGATCCGGCTGCAGCGCGTACGAGCCGTTCGGCGGCACGTTGGTGTCGAACCGCCACAGCGAGCCGGTCGGCGCGCCATCGCTGCCGAGCCCGCCGAACAGGTAGATCGTGTTGTTGGAGCCGGTCGCGAGCGTCTGGAACGTGCGTGGCGCCGGCATCTCCTTGCCGGCGAGCAGCGAGTGATCGAAGGCGTTGTAGATGAAGATCGAGTCGCTGCGCGTGCCGTCGGTGGCCTCGCCACCCGCCAGCGCGAAGCCGAACGTCAGCGGTGTGCTCGCGACCCCGATCCGCTCGGCGGGAAGGCGCGTCGGTGCGAGCGCGATCGTGAGCGGTGCCGCGATGTAGATGACGATGCGCGCGCTGATCGCGGACACCGCGAACGGCGGCGATTCGCCGGTTGCGATCACCGCGTCGGAGGCATCGAAGCCCTCGACGATCAGCGTGCCGGCCGTGCCGGTGGCCTCGACATCGAGGGTCACATCGAAGCCGCTCGCGGTGCGGGGCGCGTCGACGATGGTCAACGGATCGGTGAGCGTGACGCGGAGGCGATCGACGCCGTCGAGCACAGCCGAGCCCGGCGCCGTCACGAGCTCGAGCTGGATCGTGCCGGTCTCTCCCGAGCAGGCGACGAGCAGGGTGGGTAACAGCCACTTCATGGGATCAAGGCCTCGAGCTGCGCCTCGGTCGCGCCGGACACTCGCAGTGTCTTGCGGCGCGAGGTCTGTCACTTGCCCCCGCGACCGAGCTCGCGCGCGCGCTTGGTCGCGGTCTCGACCGCGTTGATCAGCGTCGTGCGCAGGCCGCCTTGTTCGAGGGTGTGGAGGCCGGCGATCGCGGTGCCGCCGGGCGAGGTCACCATGTCCTTGAGGTGGCCGACGTGCTCGCTGGTCTCGAGCAACATCTTCGCGGAGCCGAGCATGGTCTGCGCGGCGAGCAGCTGCGAGTTGCGCCGCGACAGCCCGACCTTGACGCCTGCATCGGACAGCGCCTCGAGGATCAAGAAGATGTACGCAGGACCGGAGCCCGATAGCCCGGTGACTGCATCGAGGTGATGCTCGTCGAGCGTGACCGTGATGCCGACGGCATCGAACACGGCGCGGGCGGTGGCGAGATCGGACTCCGAGGTGCGCTTGCCACCGGAGATCGCGGTGGCGCCTGCGCCGACCAGCGCGGGCGTGTTCGGCATCGCGCGGACGACTCGCACGCCGTCACCACACGCGGCCTCGATGGTCTCGGTGGGGACGCCGGCGCACACCGAGATCACGAGCGTGCCGGGCCGCAGCTGATCGCCGATCTCGCGGAGCACCTTGTCGACGATCTGTGGCTTGACCGCGAGGAGGCAGAGCTCGGCGCCTCGGGCGACCGCGCGGTTGTCTTGCGAGACATGGATCTTGTAGTCACGGCTGAGCTCGTCGAGGCGCTCCTGCCGCGGGTTCGACGCCGTCACGTGCTCGGCGGGGACGTGGCCGCCACGAACGAGGCCGCGGATCAGCGCCTCCGCCATGTTGCCGGCGCCGATGACACCGATCTGATGAGACGCGAGGATCGACACGAGAA
>JACCYD010000081.1 GCA_013696695.1 Deltaproteobacteria bacterium
TGCAAGGTCGACGGCAAGGTCGTCTCGGAAGCCGAGTTCCTCGCCGGATTGGCCGAGAAGTCCAAGGTGGCGTAGTGACGCGCGGTGCGCTGCTCGCGTGCGTGATCGCGATCGCAGCGTGCGGATCGAAGAAGCGCCAGCAGCGCACGAGCGATGCTGCGCCCGTCGAGCCGATCACCGCCCCGTCGATCGCGGATGGTGGCGCCGCGAAGGGTACGTCCGACGAGATCGAGCCGAACGACACCCAGGACACCGCGATGGAGCTCGCGCCGGGCTCGTCGATCCACGGCCGCGTCGAGCCGGTCGACACCGATACCGACTCGTTCCGGATCGAGATCGCTGAAGCCGGCGTGCTCGCACTCGATCTGGGCGCCGTGCCGCAGACCGATCTGATCCTCGAGCTGCACGATGCCGGTGGCGTGGTTGTCGCGCGCTCCGATCGGCTGCTGCCGAACGTCAAGGAAGGCATCCCGAACTTCGCGGTGACGAAGGGCCGGTACACGGCGGTGGTCAAGGGACGCAAGGTGCTGATCAAGGGCAAGCCGCTCAAGCCAGCGCCTCCGATCCTGCCGTACGACCTCAGCGCGCAGCTGGTCAAGGCGGTCGCGAATGCCGAGCGCGAGCCGAACGACGATCGCGGCACCGCGAACGACCTGATCGTTGGTGATGGCGTCACCGGCTGGATCGGGTGGACGGCGGACGCCGACGTCTGGAAGCTGTCGATCGAGGCGCTGTCGGCGAAGAACACGCTCGATATCGAGATCGGCGCGGTCGAGAGCGTCGCGCTGACGTTCGAGCTCGCCGACGCCGTGGGCAAGCCGCTGCTCGTGCGCAAGGGGCCGCGGGGCGCCGGCCTCAACGTGCGCGGCCTCCACCTCGACGTGACGGACGGTGCGCCACCGTTTCACTACTTGACCGTGAAGGGCGCGCCATCAAACCCTGACACCGCGTATTCGCTGCGCGCCGTGCCGAAGAATCTCGAGACCGACGCCGAGCTCGAGCCGAACGACACCATCGAGAAGCCGATGCCGATTCCCGACGACCGCACCGTGGTCAACGCGCAGTGGAGCCCGGGTGACATCGATTGCTTCGCGGTCACGCCCGAGGCGGGCAATCGTATGCTCGAGATCACCATCGATGTTCCAGGCGAAGCCGACCTGTCGGCCGAGCTCGTCGTCGACGGCAAGGTGATCGCGAAGTCCGAGACCAAGGGAAAGGGCGTCGCGGAGAAGCTCAAGGGTGCGGTGCCGCCGAACGCGAAGGCGATCATCCGCGTGCATGGCAGCGATACGGGCGGCGAGGGCAGTTACGAGATCAAGGTCGTCGAAGGCGGCAACTAACCCCGTGCACCGAGCGCTCGAATGCATCGAGCTGGGGGCACGATGACCGCGCGGATTCGCGGGACGCAGATCCTCGTCATTCTCGCGGCGACGAACCTCGTGTCGTACGCGGCGCGCAACGCGCTGTTCGCGGTCTATCCCGATCTCAAGGCACGCTACGGCATCGACGACGCGCAGATCGGCTTGCTCGGCACGGTGTTCATGTTGCCGCACGCGGCGGCTACGCTCGGCTTCGGTTGGGCAGGTGATCGCTTCGATCGCCGGCGCGTGATCGCGGTCGGTATGGTGGTCGCGAGCGTGGCAGGTGCGGTCGGTGCGATCGGCGCGAGCTACACCGGGCTCGCGGTGTCGCGCGCTGTGGTCGGCTTCGGGACCGCCGCCGTCGTGCCGGTCGCGAACTCGATCCTCGGTCAGATCTTCGACGGGCCACACAAGGCGAGCCGACTTGCCGTGTTCAACCTCGGGTTGTTCGTCGGTGGCGTCATCGGGTTCGGCGTCGGTGCGGCGCTCGGGTTCCCGCTCGTCGTGATCGTGCTCGCGTTGCCGGGTGTCGTACTCGCGGCGGTCGTCATGAGCTTGACGATCCCCGCGCATTCCGCCCCCGCCGACTCGCCGCAGGCGCGCGCGCCGGGCCCGACGCACCTCGGGACCGCGGTGCGGCTGTTCGTCTCCGACGTGCGCGAGTTGCTGCGGATCCGGACGCTGCGCTGGGTGATCGCATCGACGACGGTGATGGCATTTGCCGCCGGCGGCTTCGGCTCGTGGCTGCAGGAGTTCCTCGTCCGCGAGAAGGGCATGACGAAGGAGGCAGCGTCGTCGCTGCTCGTGCTCGCCCTCGTCGGTGGCCTGTCGGGCATTCTCGTCGGCGCACGGATCGCGGATCGTCTGAGTGCACGTGTCGCGTCGGGGCGCATGTGGACGATCGTCATCGGCATGACGCTGACGGCGCCGTGTGCCGCGGCGGCGATCCTGCTGCCCGCCGGAGTCGGCCTCTACGTGATCGGCGTGGCGACGCTGTTCTTCATCAGCTGGTATCACGCGCCGATGGCCGCGACCGTCGATGACCTCGCGCCGCCGAGGCTCGCGGTGTCGGCGCAGGCCCTCGTCATCTTCACCATGCACATGCTCGGGACCGCCCCATCCTCGTGGGTGGTGGGCCTGATCTCGCGCGAGTGGTCGATCGAGAGCGCCCTGTGGACCCCGACGGCGGCGCTCCTGGTGGCCGCCGCAGCGATGGCCATGGCGACGCCGAGCTATGCCGCCGACCGCGCGAAGGCGCGATCCTCGGATGGCATGGCCCCACAGGCTTCGCTATAACCAGGCAGATGCGCGTCCTGGTCGTCGGAATCATTCTCGCCGTGGCAGCGGCGTGCGGCGGCGGCGGTGGCCCGAGCCAGACGCTCGATCATTACGGGCGTGCACTCAAGAACCGCAATTTCGGCGCGGCCTACGACCTGATGTCGTCGAGCTTTCGCGGCCGCGTGTCGCGCGAGGATTACGACCGCATGATGCGCGACAACGTGCGCGAGGTCGACGAGACCGCCGATCGCCTGCGAGGCAAGAAGGGCAGCCTGGAGGTCTCGGCGGAGTTCGCCTACGGCCTGGGCGACAAGATGCTCCTCGTGCAAGAAGGCGGACGCTGGCGCATCGCCACCAACCCGCTCGGCTTCTACGACCAGTCCACGCCGCGCAACGCGCTGCGCTCGTTCGTGCGCGCGTATCACCTCGAGCGCTGGGATCTGATGCTGAAGTTCGTGCCGAACGCGTATCGCGAGAAGATGGACATCCCGAAGATGAAGGCGCAGTTCACCGGCGCTTCGAAGGAGCAGATGGACAACCTGTTCTTGAACCTCGAGGCGAACATGGACGAGCCGATCATCGAACGCGGTAACGACGCCAAGATGTCGTACGGCGATCGCTTCGAAGTCCGGTTCGTGAAAGAGGACGGCGTCTGGAAGCTCAAAGACCTCGATTAGCCCGGCTACGTCTGAGTGGTGTGTGATCTGCCGACACCTGACTGATCAGTGAGAGACGCTTCTCGTCACCAGGCCGCAAAAAGGTCAACCGTGCGCCGAGCGCGTCAACTCGCACTGTGGCTTCGAGAAACTGCGACGACGGCGTGCGTTACCACACGACATCAGCCGACGACGTGCCACGCTCCCGGCGCACTGTGGCCGATCTCGCAGCGCACAGATTTCGTCGACGCGAACTGGAGCCCCGCGATATCCCATGCGTTAGAATAATAGTGTGGGCTCCAAAGTCTTTGAGATAGTCGAGGCCCACGGGTTGCACGGTTCCAGACCAGGAGTTACGTAGCGATCACTGCTCGAGACTCGTTAGGCTCTCGTTCGTACTGAAAGGCCGACACGAACTTCGGCTCTGGAAAGGCGGTCCGAGATGTTGGATCCTTGGATCATCGAAGAAATCCTGAAGAAGGAAGAGGAACTGCGCCGCGAGCAGGAGCGCCGTCCTGCGGAGCTCCCGCTCCATCGACCCGATATGGGCGACCGCCCGACGGTCACGCCAGCCCGTGAAGAGGGTGAACGCGGTGTGATGATCATCGACATCTAGACCAAAGCCCCGATGGTGGGTTCATTGGACCCCACTGACCGGCCGGCCGGCCCCATCCACCTGGTGGGGGCGGCCGTTTTCGCTTTCGGAGTGTTCGACCGGCGACTCCCGCTCTTACCCGTAGATCATGAGCGCTACCCGCGGGGATGAGATAAGTACCCGTGGTGGCGGCGCGCTCGGTTGGACAGGCCTTCACGATTGCCGTGGGGGTGATCGGTTGGGGGGTCGTGGTCGGGTTCCCACTCGCGGAGGTGCTCCCAGATCCGGAGCCCACTGCCGCGCTGTGGATCGCGCTGTTCGTGGCCGTGATCCTCGCGGCGCGCTTGCTCGCGTTCCGGATCGAGGGCAGCGTGCTGTCGCTCGACTCCGCGTACTACGTGGCCGCCGCGCTGTGCGTCGGCTCGGTTGGCGCCGGCCGGCTGGTCGCTGTGGCGTTGACGATCGATGCGTCCGTGCGGCTGTATCTCGCGCACTCGCGCGGCAAGGGCGACGAGAGCGGCTGGCTGGCCGAGCTCGGCTACGTGTTGTACTTCGGCGGGCTGAGCGGCGGCTTGCTGGTGTTCTGCGGCTGGTTGTTCAACGCCGATCACGTCACGTCGAAGGAGCCGTTCGAGGTCGCGATCCGCGTGGTCTCCATCGCGACCACGTTCCTCGCGATCCACTACACGGTGCAGGGCGTGCGGCTGCGCATGCTCGGGCGACCGTGGCGCGTGTACCTCAAGGAGCTCGCGCTTCCGGGTGTGATCGCGGAGGCGTCGCTGATGCCGATCGGCGTCGTGCTCGTCCTGCTCTACGATCCCGATCAGCCGCTCGGCTTCTTGCTGCTGTCGCTGACGTATCTGTTGATCAACCTCGTGTTCTCTCGATTGTCGAGGACCCAGCGTCAGCTGGAAGAGCGCGTACACGATCTCGAGATCCTGACCACCACGGCGCGCCGGCTGTCGGCCTCGCTGCAGCTCGAGGAGCTGGTCGAGGCGGTCGCACGCGAGACCATCAAGGCGATTCCCGAGGCCGAGGCGGTGGCGCTGGTACACCGGCGCGCCGGCGGCGAGAGCGGCTTCGTGCTCGATGGCTACGACGGCGCGAGCGACAAGTTCTTCCGCCAGGCGATGGCCGAAGGTGAGGGTGCGGCGGGCTGGGTGATGACGCGGGGGCAGAGCAAGCGGATCGACGATCTGACCGATACCGAGGTCGCGGTCGACGAGGGTGGCAGCGGCATTCGTTCGTGGCTCGGCGTGCCGCTGTTCATGTACGGCGGCTGCGAAGGCGTGATCGTGGTGCAGTCGTCGCAGCCGGCGGCGTTTCGCGCCGATCACGAGCGGCTGCTCGAATCGCTGGCGTTGCAGATCGCGGCGGCGCTCCAGAACGCGCACCTCTACGAGCTCGCGATGGTCGACGGCCTGACCGGGTTGTTCATGCGCCGGTACTTCGACGCTCGCATCGAGGAAGAGATCGAGCGCAGCAAGCGCTACGGGACGCCGTTCTCGGTGGTGATGATGGACGTCGACAATTTCAAGAAGCTCAACGACGAGCACGGGCATCTGATCGGAGATCGCGTGCTCAAGGCGATCTCGAACGTCGTGAAAGCCCAGATGCGTGGTGTCGATACAGCGGCCCGCTATGGCGGTGAAGAGATCGCGCTGATCTTGCCGCGCACCGACATGCTCAACGCCTACAACGTCGGCGAGCGTGTGCGGTTGGCCATCGCGGAGCAACGCGTGACGACCGACAGCGAGCCGCCGAAGGTGTTGTCGGTGACTGCCTCGTTCGGCATTGCGTCGTACCCCGAGACGCGGGCCGCGAACGGCGAGGATCTGGTGCGCCGCGCCGATCGCGCGCTGTACCGCGCGAAGAAGACCGGTAAGAACCGGGTCGAGCTGTTCTGGAGCGATGACACCGGCCCGGCGCGGCTACCCATCGTCGTCACGCCCGATCCCGACAAGGTCGACCGCAGCACGAAGGTCGAGAAGATCGATCGCAGCGGGGGCGTCGAAAAGGTCGATCGCAGTACGAAGGTCGAGAAGATCGATCGGAGCGCGGGCGTCGAGAAGGTCGAGCGCGTCAAGACCGATCCACCCGCGCCCGCCCCGGAGTGGCCGATCGAGAAGATCGATCGCAGCGCGCGCGTCGTGCTGGTGTCGCCGGAGCCGCCGGTCGCGTCGAGTCGACAGACCGTGAAGATCGATCGTGGCGGTCTGGAGCCCGAGGATGTCGAGGATCGATGACCGATGATCGCAAGGCAGCCGAGCGCCGCGTCGGCTTCGCTCGGTTCTGGGCGCGTGCAAAGCAGATCGTGACGACGGATCCGACCGGCTCCGACGAGGACGATCACGTCGTCGACGAAGAAGCCGCGCGTGTCCTCGCTGCGAACGCCGGCCGGCTCAAGGGCGGGCTCGCGAAGGTCGCGCAGCTCGCGGCGTACGATCCGGGGGCGACGCTGGGCGGACGCACCGGTGCCACGCAGGCCGCACGTGCGGTGCTGGGCGGGTTGTGGGATCGCGCGCCGGCGGTGTCGGCGAGCTCGATCTCGCGCGTGATCGAGGAGGATCTCGGCAAGTCACCGCAGTCGCTGTTCGCGAGCTGGGAGCCGAGCCCGCTCGCCTCGGCATCGCTCGGTCAGGTACACGCGGCTACGCTGCACGATGGCACCGAGGTCGCGGTCAAGGTCCAGTATCCCGGGGTCGCTGAATCGCTGCGCGCCGACCTCGACGACGATGCCTTCTTGAGGAAGCTCGCGGGCGCGGAGATCGGACGCACGTTACCGGACGATTCACTGGCGGCGCTACGAGAGGCGGTGCGCGGAGAGCTCGACTATCGCGCGGAAGCGGCGGCACAGGAGGCGATGCGCGCGGCGTGGGCCGACCAC
>JACCYD010001218.1 GCA_013696695.1 Deltaproteobacteria bacterium
AGCTACGAGGGCAACGTCAAGGTCGTCGACTTCGGCGTCGCGAAGGCCGAGAACCGCGTGCAGGAGACGCGGTCCGGAACCGTCAAAGGCAAGATCGCGTACCTGTCACCGGAGCAGTGTCGTGGCGCGTACGTCGATCGCCGCAGCGACCTGTTCTCGCTCGGCATCGTGTTCTGGGAGATGCTCACCGTCGAGCGGCTCTACAAGCGCGCGAGCGACTTCGACAACATGACGGCGATCGTCACCGAGGAGCCGCCACCACCGTCGTCGCGGCGTCCAGGTATCTCCCCGGAGCTCGATCACATCGTGCTCAGGTTGCTGTCGAAGGATCCGAACCGGCGCTATCAGAACGGGGACGAGCTGATCGAAGCGCTCGAGGAAGTTGGCCCGAAGCTCGGCACGATGATCTCGACCTCGTCGGTCGGTCGCTTCCTGCGCGACTTGTTCGGCCAGCGTCCCGAGCCATGGCTCGAGATGGATTCGACGACGGTGCAGCCGCAGTCCGAGGGTGCCGGCGTGACGGTGACCAGCGAGCCAGTTCCGCGCGAGCTGGTCGCGGCACCCGAGCAGTCGATCGATCACATGCTGTTGAAGGTCCGCGATCTGACGTCGCGCCTCCCCGACGATGTAGATCCGCTGGTTCCCGCGCGCTCGCAGCTGCTCACCGTGCAGGCGATGCCGGTTGCGAGCGCCGACCTGGTGGAGACGCTCGCCTATTTGCCACCGAGCAGCGCAGGTCAACGCGCGTCGGGCGCGATGCAACCGATCCGGGCGCATCGCGGAACGGGGTCCCCGATCGACGTGCGGTCACCCCACACGCTGCACGACGTGCGGTCGGGCCCGATCGGCCCGGGCATGATGCCGCCTGGCGAAGGCTTCGCATCTCCTACCGGATCGTCGTCGGGCGAGCACGCGTTCTCGAGCTCGGGCACGTCTGGCGTCCACCCGCAGTTTCCCGGCGCCGGATCGTCGTCCGATGCGCACGCGTATCCATCGGGCTCGCACGCTGGATATCCGGTGCGCTCGCAGGCGCACGGTCAACCGCAGGCCGAGCCGCGGCCCGCATCCTCGCGACGGTGGCCGTTGATCGCGATCGTCGCGATCGCCGCCGTGCTCGGCTCGCTCACCGTGTGGTTCGTGATGCGCGGCAGCAGCTCGTCGACCGTGCCCGACGCGGCCAGCGTCGCGCTCGCCGATGCGATCGCCGCCGAACCCGACCTCGCGCCGACGGTGATCGCGGATGTGGCTGTCGCGGTGGCGGATGCGGCGGAGCGCGTGATGCCCGATGCGGCCGATCCCGTGACGCCCGATGCGGCGGTGGCGGTGACGCCCGATGCCACCGTCGCGCCGGTTCCGGAACGCGATCCTCTCCTCGTCGCGTTCGACGACAAGCGGTACTCCGACGTGGTGGCCACCTGTTCGCGCACGATGGCGTCCGAGCACGCGTCGGTCTGCACGCTCGCGGCGTGTCGAACCGGCCAAGATGCGAAGGCGCAGCGTTGGTACACGAAGGTCACGACTGGGAAGCGCACGGTCGCGGCGAGCTGTCGCGAGGTCGGAATCGATGTGGCGCCGAAGATCGTCCGGCCGCCGCCGAAGCCCGACGCGGGCATCGACCCGTGCGCGGCGAACCCGATGAACTGCCAGCGTTAGAAGCGGAACGAGCCGAAGACCATCGCGCCATCGCGTGATGGAGCGACGGTGACCTTCTGTTCGGTGCTCGAGCTGGAGAACAGATATAGCAGCGTGCCGCCGATCACCATCGCACCGCCGACGCCGAACGCGACATACGTCTTGACGTCTGCCGAGTGGCCTTCCTCGTCGAGAACCTCCAGAGCGGAGAGCTCCGTGGGGGTCAGGTCCATCTGGCCGTTGGGCCGCTCGTTCGCGGTGGTGATGATGGCGTCGTGTTCCTTGGCCTTGCGGGCGCCGAGGCGCGCGAAGTAGATGCCGAAGCCGCAGGCGACCACGCCCGCCGCACCGAGGCCGATCCCGACGAGCTGCTTCGGATCGCGCGACGACTCGATGGGCTTGTCGATCGGCCGTTCGATCGGCGTGTCGATCGGCTTGTGAATCGGTTTGTCGATCGGCTTGTCGACCGGCTTGACTGGCTCGAGCGCCAGCTTTCCGGCGCAGCGCTCCATCTCCTTGATGTAGGTGTCGACTTCCTTGCGATTCGGCGGCTCGGCGATCAGCTCGAGGAATTGCCTGTACGCCGTCATCGACTTGAAGCAGTCCTCTTCGAGGATTCCTGATTTCGCCTCGGCGCGCCGGCGATACGCTTGCCCGACGTTGAAGATGTACGCGGGGTCCGGATCGTTGCGGAACGCTTGATCGAAGCTGGCCGCGGCGCCGAGGTAGTCGCCCTCGGCGTACTTCTTCTTGCCCTCGGCGTACGCCGCCTTGCCGGCGGGCTTGTTGACGGGCTCCGCGACGGCAAGCTGCGCGGAGAGCCCGATCGTGATGGCGACGATCGATCGATTCATGGAGACCTGCGAAGCGTCCCGGGCTCGAGCAGCAGATCGCCCGGTTGAGGAATCGTACCGGAGCCCTTGCCGGTTGGCTTCGGTTTCGGCTGCGGGTTTCGACGGGGTGGCGGCGGCGAAGGTGGCCTGAGCCGCGTGGGTTGCGGCTTGCTCGTCTGCGCGGTCGGAGGCGTGGCGGTGGGCGGCGGTGCGGGCGTCGGCGCCGGTCGCTCGATGGTCTTGGCTGGTGTTGGCGCGGCTGGTCGCTCGACCGTTTTGAGCGGTGTCGCTGCCGGCGCAAGTGGCGCCGGTCGCTCGTCGGTTTTGGGTGGTGCCGGTGGCGGCTCCGCAGAAGGTGGTCGGGCAGGCGCGGGCTCGACCGTCGACTCCGGTAGCTCGTCGGCGCCACCACCGGCGGCACTGGTGATCGCGAACGCGATCGCGCCCGCGGCGAGCACGCAGATCGGCAACAACCACTTCCAGCGCGTGCTCTTCACGCGCGTGAATTCCGTCACCGGTCCGCCGATCGCCGTCGGGCGGTCGTGACTGATCATCGGCTCGGATCGCGGCCGCATCGGCACCGGCGTCGGAGTGGGCTGCGGCTCCCACGGCCGGATCCCGAGATCCGAGTCGTACGGCTGCATCATCTCCGGACTGGTCGCCGGGCGGTCGCGGACGGCTACTGGCAGATTCTTCACCGTATCGATGACCTTGATCACCGCGGGGAGCAGTGGCCGGTGCACCGGTTCCTTCGCGAGCATCGCGAGCACGAGATCGTCGAGCACGGCTGGCACGGGGACCAGCGACGACGCGCGGGGCGGAGGCTCCATCAAGTGCTTCGCCACGATCTCCATCGCGTTGTCGGCGACGAACGGCGGGCGCTTGCACAACAGCTCGAACAACATGCCGCCGAGCGAGTAGACGTCTGCCGCGGAATCGATCTCGCGACCCTTCGCCTGTTCCGGGGCGATGTAGAGCGGCGTCCCGACGAGCGCGCCGGTGGCCGTCTTGGCGACGCGGTGCTCGACGCTCGAAGGCTTCGCGATGCCGAAATCGAGCAGCTTCACGATCGGCACTTCGCCGTGAACCTCGACGAGGAACACGTTGTCGGGCTTGAGATCGCGGTGGATCACGTTGTTCTCGTGCGCGGCCTGCAGTGCACGAATCAGCGGCCGCACGATCTCGCAGATCTCGGGCAGCTCGAGGGGTGCCTCCGGATCCACGATGGCGCGATCCATGCGCGCGCGCAGCGTCTCGCCCTTCAGCAACTCCATCACCAGGTAGCTGCGGCCATCCGCGGTCTCCCCGAACGCGAACACGTCGACGATGTTCGGATGCCCGATCTGGTTCACCACGCGCGCCTCGTCGATGAACCTCTCGAAGTTGTACTGCTCCGCGCCGAGTGCCCCGTCGAGCACCTTGATCGCGGCGTACTTGCCGATCACCGGGTGCACCGCGCGATACACCGACCCCATGCCGCCCTGACCGATCTTCTCCTCGACGACGTAATCGCCGAGCTTGTAGCCGCGCGGCAACTCGACCTCTGGCGACGGCAGCGGCGGCGGCACCGGTGGATCGCTCGACGACGTGAGGTCGTCGGCGACCTGGACCAGGGTCGTCGGATCGTCGTCCGACGGAGACTTCCGGCTAGGAGTGCGCGGGTCCACGGGAAGGTCGATGATAGCAAGACTTGACGGTGGATCCGCCGCGGGCTGATCCTGACCGCGGTGCGGATCCTCACGCTGGTCTGGCTCGTCCTGTTCGCCAACATCGCGAGCGCTGACAACGCAGCAGATGCGACGAAGGCGTTCGAGGAAGGTCTCGCCCTCCAGAAGGAAGGCAAGTACGCCGATGCGTGCGGGAGGTTCGCGAAGAGCTTCGAGCTCGACAAGCTCGCCGGGCGCCCCGCTCCGGGGACCCAGCTGAACCTCGGAGAATGCGCCGAGCGCGAGGGCCAGCTTCGCAAGGCGTACGTGTTGTTCGACGACGCCGCGCTCGAATACGGGCGGCGTGCGAAAGCCGCCGAGACATCGCTGGTCAAGGATCCTACGTCGGCCGAGCTCAAGCGCGATCTCGATCGCGCCACTGCCGGTATGCGCCTCGCGCGCGAGCGCGCGGATGCTCTCGCACCGAAGCTCGCGAAGGTCGTGGTCCGGATCGCGGAGCCCGCCATCGCGGGCCTCGCCGTGCGCATCGGCGATCGTTCGGTGTCTCCAGCCGCCGAACTGATCGAGCACCTCGATGAAGGCAACGTCACGATCACGGCGAGCGCGCCGGGCCGCGAACCGTTCACCACGTCGGCCAAGGCGGAGTCCGGCAAGCAAGTCGTCGTCGAAGTGCCGGTGCTCGAGGTGATCGGCGGTGCGGTGGGCGCACCGGATCCCGGTCCGCGGTCGCGTCGCCAGCGCAAGCGCGTCCTCCTCGCAGCCGGCCTCGGCGGCACGGGCATCGCGCTGCTCGCGGTGACAGCGATCGTCGGGCTGGGGGCGAATTCGCAATACAAGGACGCCGAGGCGATGTGCTCGCCGGGCCCCAACGGGTTGATCTGCCCGACGGCAGCCGCCGACGAGATCGACAGCGCGGGTAGCAAGGCGGATCTCGCCACCGTGCTCGGCATCGGTGGTAGCGCCCTGGTCGTCGCTGGAGCAGTCCTCTATTTCACGGCCCCGCGCGAAGGCGTGGCAATCGGCCCGATCGCGTCGCCGACGACGGCAGGCGTCACGATCCGCGGCCGCTTCTGACGTCGGTGGATGCTGTCGCAGTGATCTGTTCCGCTGTGGTTTGACATCTGCGACAGACAAACGGATGGTCCTCGGGTGGCGGTAAAGAACTACGTCCTCGACACCAACGTGCTCCTGCACGACGCGCGAGCGTTTTTCGCGTTCGCCGATAACAACGTCATCATTCCGATCTACGTGATCGAAGAGATCGACACCTTCAAGAAGGATCAATCCGAGCTCGGTCGAAATGCCCGCCAGGTCGCGCGCCTGCTCGATCAGTATCGCAGCGAAGGCGGACTGTCGAAGCCGCAGAAGATGGAGACCGGCGGCACCGTGCGCGTCGCGCTCGCGAAGAACCCGCCGAGGAACCTCGCGCAGGATTCGCGCTCGATGGATCAACGGATCCTCGAGATCGCGCTCGAGGTCGCGGCCGAAGATCCGAAGACCTCGACGGTCCTGGTCACCAAGGACGTCAACCTCCGCATCCGCGGCGATGCTCTCGGCCTCCACACCGTCGATTTCGAGCCCGATAAGATCTCGATCGACGAGCTGTATCCGGGTAACCGCGAGCTCCTCGTGCCGCCCGGCACGATCGACACGTTCTACAGCGAGGGCTCGGTCGTCGTCGACGCGCCGGGTCTGCACGCGAACGAGTTCCTGACGCTCAGGGACGATGCGGGCAAGAGCGCGCTCACGCGGTGGAACAAGGATCTGAACAAGACCGGCCCCGTGAAGAAGCTGCGCGACGGCGTGTGGGGCATCAAGCCGCGCAACCGCGAGCAGCACTTCGCGCTCGATCTGCTGCTCGACGATTCGGTGAAGTGCGTGACGCTCGTCGGCAAGGCCGGCACCGGCAAGACGCTGCTCGCGATCGCCTGCGGCCTGCAAAAGGTCGCCGAGGAACAGGTGTACTCGAAGCTGCTCGTGTCTCGCCCGATCTTCCCGCTCGGCCGCGACATCGGCTATCTACCGGGCACCGTCGAGGAGAAGCTGAATCCGTGGATGCAGCCGATCTACGACAACCTCGAGCTACTGCTCGGAATCACCAAGTCCGAGAAGAAGGACGGCCGCAGCTACGCGGAGCTCGTCGACCTCGGCTACATCGAGATCGAGCCGCTGACGTACATCCGCGGTCGCTCGCTGCCGAACGTGTTCATGATCGTCGACGAGGCGCAGAACCTGACGCCGCACGAGGTCAAGACGATCATCACGCGCGCTGGTGAGGGCACGAAGATCATCCTGACCGGCGATCCGTATCAGATCGATCACCCGTACCTCGACTCGTCGAACAACGGCCTGACCACGGTGGCAGAGCGGTTCAAGAACGAGTCGATCGCCGGCCACGTCATCCTCACCAAGGGCG
>JACCYD010000110.1 GCA_013696695.1 Deltaproteobacteria bacterium
TGCTCGGCCGCGCCTACGTCGCGGTGTCGATGAACGATCGCGCGAAGAACACGTTCAAGGAGCTGGTGGACAAGTATCCGAAGGGTAGCCGCGCTGGCGATGCCCGCGACGCACTCGGCGGCATGAAGTAGCGAACAAGCGTTACAGCGGACCAGGTCCGCGAACGGTCTGGTCATGGACGTCGGCATCTCCGCCGGTGCCTCGAAACAGCGCGGCTCCCCGCGGGAGGCTCTGTCTGTGACCGCGAAACTGTGTGTAAGCTGGCTGCTTCAATGAGCGACCGGATCGAGCAGCTGATCGCGATGGGCCGCGAGCACTACCGCACGGGCGAATACGAGCGCGCGGAGCCGTTGCTTTCCGAGGCTGCCGCCGCCCGGCCGAACTTCCCGGACGTCTACAACATGCTCGGCGTCATCTATCACGCGCAGGGTCGGTTCTCCGATGCCGAGGAAGCGTTCGAGATCGCGCTCGAGCTGAACCCTCGCTACACCGAAGCGGCGCTCAATCTGTCGGTGACCTACAACGATCGCGGCAAGTACGATCGCGCGCGCGAGGTCTACACCCAGGCGGTGTCCGCCAGCGTCGGGCAACCGAACGCACTCGATCGCTTCGCACGCGGCAAGCTCGCCAACATGCATGCCGATCTCGGCTCCGCCTACTCCGGGCTCGCGATGTTCGACGAGGCCGTGCGCGAGTACTCGAAGGCGCTCGATCTCTGCCCCGAGTTCGCGGATCTCCGCGTGCGCCTCGGCAACGTCTATCGCGACATGGGCGTCTATCACGCGGCGGTCGCGGAGTTCGAGCACGCGAAGCGACTGCGCCCCGATTTCCTCCCGGCGCGCATCCACCTCGGCGTCACGCTGTTCTCGCTCAACCGCCGCGAAGCCGCGCTCGCCGAGTGGAGGGCCGTCCTCGAGCTCGACCCCACGAACAAGAGCGCGCAGCTCTATATTCGAATGGCCACCGACGAGAATGGCCCGCGGCCCGGAAGCGCGCTACCACGCTAACCATGTGCCGTTTGCCGTTGTTGGTCGCCCTCGTCTGCCTCGTCGTCGCGTGCAAGAAGGACGAGCCCACGCGGTCGAACAACGCGTCCGGTGCAACCGACCCGACGTCTGCCGAGAAACCGGTGTCGGGCGCTCCCACGCGCTCCGGCAAGGTCGACCTGCGGCCGAGCACCACGCCGCCCACTGCCGCGCGCGCGGCGACGCCGTTGCCGCCCGAGGCCAACCCGCCGGGCGTGCCGGTCGTCAGCGGCACGCTCCAGGTCGATCGCGACGTGCGCTACATCGACGAGAAGGTCGGCACCGGCGCGTCGCCGGTCTCCGGGAAGCCGGTCACCGTGCACTACTCGGGCTGGCTGACCGATGGCAAGAAGTTCGATAGCTCGGTCGATCGTGGCGATCCGATCAAGTTCAACTTCGATGGCGGCCAGGTCATCCCGGGCTGGGACATCGGCCTGTCGTCGATGAAGGTCGGTGGCAAGCGCCGGATCATCATCCCGGCGAATCTCGCCTATGGCGACAGGGAGATGGGCGATGCGATTCCGCCCGGCTCGATGCTGGTGTTCGACGTCGAGCTCGTCGCCGCCGCCAACTAGACATCTACCAAATCCGGTATCTCGTCGAGGTCTGCTTGCGGCCACTTGCCTATGGCTCCCGTGACCGTGGTCGTTGGTCGTGGTCGTGAACCTTGACGGCGACGGCAACGGCGACGTGGAGGTCGACGTGACGCAACTCCACCGATCTGTGGCCGATGGCGCGACATGCTCAGCTTTCAACGTCTCGACGTCTATCAACGAGCCATCGAATTTCTCGCCTTGGTCTACGACATCGTGGACGCTCTTCCGCGTGGGCATGCCGATCGCGCAGACCAGCTCACGCGCGCAGCCGAGTCCGTCGTCCGAAATATCGCCGAAGGCGCTGGTCGCTGGTCGCCGGCCGACAGCGCGAACCGTTACAAGATTGCGCGTGGTGAGGCGATGGAGTGCGCCGCCTCGCTCGATGTCATGAAGCTCCGCAAGGTCATCACCGAGGCCCGATACGAACGAGGAAGCCAGCTACTCCAAGCCGTCGTCTCGATGCTCACCAAGATGTTTTGACGATCGAGATCGCCCACGTCGCCGTTGCCGCCGCCGTCAAGGTTCACGACCACGACCCCGACCACGAGCCACGAGGACGCCCCCTAGCGCTTCGCGGTCTTCGGTGCCGGTGCCGTCGACTTCGGAAGCTGCAGCACGAACACGTAATCGTTCATCGGCTTTGCGAGCACGTCGGCCAGGCCGCCCTCGCCATCATCGAGCACCGCGCGCACCGACAACACATCGGCGACACCGCGCCGCTTGAGGCGATTGACGATCGCCGAGTCGTGGCAGTGACCATTGCCGGCCAGGATCACGAGGTGACCGTTCGGATTCGCCTTGAGCCACTTCGCGGCCCCGTCCGCCATCGTCTCGTCCCACAGCACCTGCGCGGTGTAGATGCGATCCGCGGACGGCATCCCGTGCGGACTGCCGCCGCCGTGTGGAGAGTGAGGATTTGCGGGCTTCGCATCGGGATCCGCCGGCTTGGTGCCGTGCGGGTTCGCGGGCGCGTTCGGATCCGCCGGCGCACCGTCCTTCTTCGAGTGCACGCCGGCACCACCCATGTCGCCCATCAGCGCGTCGAACCACGCGCGATGCGAGGCATCGTCGAGCTTGAGCTCGGGCAGCTGGAGCTTCTCGTCGGGCGTCAGCGACTCGAGACCCTGACGAACGATCTTCTTGACCAGCTCCTTCGGTGCGTTGAGCGCGAGGATCGATCCACCGACGGCGATCGTGGCGTCGAACGTCGGCGAGTAGAAGCCCCAGTCGTATCCCCAGCGCTCTGCCCAGCCGGCGCGCGACTGCAGGGTCGCGGCGTCGATCTTCTTCGCGACGTAGTCGTCGACCGGACCCTGGAACGGCCGCTGGATCATCTCGAGCCCGAGCGCGAGCTTGTCCTTGCCGATGCGCTTCGAGATCTCGCGCACCGAGTGCAGCTGCATCCAGTGATGGTGCGGATTTGGATGCTCCTCGCCGAGGCAGACCGCACGCGCCTTCGCCAATCGCGACCAGAACGCCGGCTCGTCGACACCGCGACCGGTGCGCGCTTCGAGCACCTGGTACGGCAGCGCCGCAGCCTCGATCCCACCCTTCGGCAGCGCGGGCGCCGTCGGCGTGGTGGGCACCGGATACTTGGCGCCGCCACAGGCCGCGAGCAACACGAGCGCCAGGCGAAACGTGGTCATCGGGCAATGCTAGCACCCGAGCTTGGAATAGGGTCTGCGCCGTGAAGCTGCCGTATCTCACGGCCGACCTCCCGGGGATTGGTGGAACGCTGAAGTCGCGCGACGAGGACTTCGTCGTCGAGGAGATTCCTGCGTACCCGCCATCGGGGACGGGAGATCACGTGTTCGTGCGGTACGAGAAGCGCGGACTCACGACGCCACAGGCGGTCACCGTGATCGCACGCGCGCTCGGCGTGCGCGATCGCGATATCGGCGTCGCAGGCATGAAGGATCGCCAGGCGGTGACCACGCAGTGGATCAGCCTGCCGCCTCCGGTAACGCCCGAGGTCGCGCTCGCCCTCGTACTCGATCAGGTCCGCGTGCTCGAGGCGGTTCGCCACAACCACAAGCTCCGCACCGGCCACCTGCGAGGAAATCGGTTTCGCCTGGTCGTCCGCAGCGTCACCGGCGAGGCGGCAGGTACCGCCGCCGCGATCCTCTCGCGTCTCGTCGAGCCGCCGGGCGCGCCGAACTGGTACGGCGAGCAGCGGTTCGGACGCGACGGTGACAACGCCCAGAAAGGGCGCGCGCTGGTGCTGGGCGAGCGTCCACTCGGCCGCGATCGCAAGCTCGATCGCTTGATGGTGTCGTCGCTGCAGTCGGAGCTGTTCAACCACTGGCTGGTCGCACGCCTCGCCGATGGCCTGTATCGCAGCGCGATCCCCGGCGACGTCATGCACAAGGTCGCCGGTGGCATGTTCGACTCGACCGAGCCCGACGTCGACGGGCCGCGAGTCGCGATGGGCGAGATCGTGCCGACCGGCCCGATGTTCGGCGTGTCGATGCGCGCCCCCGCGCCGGGCAGCGCCGCCGCCGAACGCGAGGCCACGATCCTCGCCGCGTCGGGCTTGACGCTCGAGTCGTTCGCCACCGTCAGGGCGATCGCCGAGGGCACGCGGCGCGATGCCGCGATCGCGATCACCGACGCCACGGTGGCCGCCGTCGAAGACACCCTCGAGGTCACGTTCGCGCTCCCCGCGGGGGCCTACGCGACCGCCGTGATGCGCGAATTGATGAAGCCCGAGTGAGCTTTTCACGCTTCTTCACACGCCGGTTTGACCCGGCGAAGCCATAATCGCCGCGCGATGGATCTGTCCAAGGCGTTCGTCGATTTCGCCCAGCTCGGAGCCGAATGGGTTCTGTGGCTGTTGATCGTGCTCTCGGTGATCTCGATCGGCGTGATGATCGATCGATTTCTGTGGTTCCGCGCTCGCGACACCGACACCGACGCATTCAACCGCGAGCTGCGTGGTGCGTTCGCCCGCGACGAGATCGACCGCGTGGTCGGCAAGTACAAGGACGATCCAGCGGTCCCGATCCAGGTCGCGCTGCGCGGGCTGGCCGAGCGTCAGCACGGCGCGGAAGCCGTTGCCGAGGCGATGCACGGCGAGCGAGCGCGCTGGCGGCGCACCGCGGACAAGAACCTGATCGTGCTCGGCACGCTCGGTAACAACGTGCCGTTCATCGGCCTGTTCGGCACCGTGCTCGGTGTGATGAGCGCGTTCGTCGAGCTCACCCTCAAGGATGCCGAGGCCGAGAAGCGCACCTTGGAGACCATCGCGGAGGCACTCTCCGCGACGGCGTTCGGTCTGTTCGTCGCGATCCCCGCCGTCATCGCGTTCAACTTCTTCACGCGCAAGATCAAGGTGATGATGGGCGGCGCCGACGAGTGCGCGCACCAGGTGCTGTCACTCGTCCACGCCGAGACGCACGCCCGCGCACAGGGTAAGACGCTCGAGGAGCCGAAGCCCGCGCCGGCGCCGGCACCGGTCCGAGAATAGTCATGGCGGGCAGCCTCTACAAAGACGACGACGACGCGGCGATCACGGACATCAACGTCACGCCGTTTGTCGACGTCGTGCTCGTGCTCCTCGTCGTGTTCATGATCACCGCGAAGTTGATCGTCGCGCGCGGTGTCGAGATCGACAAGCCGAAGACCGCCACCGGTGGCGCGGTCCAGAGCACGCTGCGCGTCTCGGTCAACAAGGAAGGCCAGCTCTACGTCAACGGCGACATGTTCGTCGACGACGCGAAGGCCGTGGAACGGATCAAGCAGATCGCGGCCACCACAGACAAGCCGAAGGCGTTGATCGCCGGTTCGCGCGTCGGTGCCTACGGCAACGTGATGCGTGCGATCGATCTCGTGCAGCAGGCCGGCATCACGGCCATCGCGCTCGAGAACCGCCCCGCCGACGAGAAGTAACGCGGGCTAGGGTTGGGTGGCGAGGTGCAGGGCCGAGCACGGAGGCCGATCGCTGCTACGCTCGGGAGCTGTGCGCTGGGATAACCCGCTCGTGCTCGTGGTTGCCGGCACGGCCGCGATCCATCTCATCGTGCTGGTGTTCGTCGACGCGATGATCGTGACGCACCCGATCGAGATCAAACCGCCGGCACCGCGGATCGAGATGATCGAGGTCAAGGTCGATCCGCCACCGATCATCAAGCCAGCCGCCGCACCGATCCAGCAGCCTCGCACCGAGGAGCGACCACCCCCCAAGGATGCGCCGCGCGTTCGCACCCGGGTGGTCGAGCCGCGCCCCGAACAGCCGCCTCCCCAGCAGCAGCAGCGGCCCGACCCTCAGTCGGGGGGCGATCCCGTGGTCGCGATGCCCGACATCGCCCCCTCGGCCACAGGGACGGTCCCCGTCGCCACCGGCAAGCGCACGACCGGCCACATCGGTCGCGGCGGGTCTGGAGGTGGGACCGGCGCAGGCTCGGGCGCAGGCTCCGCGGATCCACCGCCTCCACCTCCGGTGTCGATCGCCACCATCAAGACCCGGGCCTTGCCGAGGGGCGATTTCGGCTACATCGACGCAGGCAAAGACTACCCGGCGGCGGCCCGCCAGCTCGGCATCGAGGGGCCCATCCGGGTGAAACTCGTAGTGGACGCCAGGGGCAAGGTGACCTCGGCAACCCTGCTGAACAAGCTCGGGCACGGGCTCGACGAGCTCGCGGCAGCGCGCGCGTTAAAGATCGAGTTCGACCCGGCCAAGGACACCGACGACAAGCCGGTCACCTCGGTCGTGATCTGGACGTTCAACATGACCCTGCCGAAGTAGGCGCCTTCCACTGAACAGGGGTAGCCGAGATTGTCTCGGCCGGTCGCTTTCGGGGTGGTCGGGAACGAGCGTATGATTCGAGCCAATGCGCAATGAATGGCGGATCAGCGCCCTTACGCTCGGTGTCGCTCTCGCGGCATTTCCGAGCACGGTGTTCGCCCAACAAGCACCGCCGTTCGATTCGGCGATCGACGTCCAGACGTTCGAGTACGCGATCGGCCCCAAGACCTTCTTCACCGTCGCGGACGCGGATGTCGCCGACAAGAAGCAGCTCTCGGTCGATGCGTTGTTCACGTATCTGACAAAGCCGTTCAAGGTCTTCAACGTCACGCCCGATGACATGGTCGGCACCGAGCGTGTCACCGTGGTCGAGTCGCTCGTAGCTGCGCAGCTGACCGCGGCGTACGGCATCACCGACAAGATCCACATCGGCGCGAGGCTGCCGCTGATCTTCTCGCTCAACGGCGACGGGCTCGATCCGTCGACCGGCATGGCGGCGATGGGCGGGCTCTCGGTGACCGGCCTCGGCGACTTGCTCGTCGAGGGCAAGATGCGCCTCTACCGGCAGAACAAGGTGCGAGCCGCCGCGATGGCGGGCGTCACGATCCCGACGAGCTTCGGCAGCGATGGCTCGCAGTTCATCGGCGACAACCTGCCCACCGCACGCATCGGGTTCGCGCTCCAGCTCGATCCGAGCTCGAGGTTCTCGGTCGGCACCAACGTCGGCTTCCACCTTCGCAAGCCGCGCACGATCTACGACAGCACGATCGGCCCGCAGTTCGTGTGGGGCGTTGCCGCTGCCGGTCGCGTGACCGAGCGCTTCAGCCTGATCGGCGAGGCGTACGGTCGCACGGCGTTCGATTTCTCCAGCCTCGACGCGGCACCTCTCGAGCTCGAGGGTGGCTTGCGCGTGTTCGTCACCAACGCCGTCGCGGTGGTGGTCGGCGGTGGCGCCGGAGTGGTCAAGGGCATCGGATCGCCGGAAGCACGGTTCTTCGTGTCGCTCGGCTATTCGCCCGACGTCCGGGACTCCGACGGTGATGGCGTTCCGAACTCGCGCGACAAGTGCCTCCTGGTGGCCGAAGACAAGGATGGCATCGAGGACGACGACGGCTGTCCCGACGATGACAACGACGGCGATCGCCGCCCCGATGACACCGACAAGTGCCCGACCCAGGCCGAAGACCTCGACGGCTTCGAGGACGACGATGGCTGCCCCGAGCTCGACAACGACAAGGACACGTTCGCGGATCTCCAGGACAAGTGCCCGAACGACGCCGAGGACGGCAAGGAACCGGCTCCGAAGGACGGCTGCCCGGCGAGCAAGCGCGACACCGACGGCGACGGCATCAACGATGCGCTCGACAAGTGTCCGACCGAAGAAGAGGACATGGACTCGTTCCAGGACGACGACGGCTGTCCCGAGCCGGATAACGACAACGACGGCGTGCTCGACGCGTCGGACAAGTGCAACACCTGCCCCGAGGATCGCGACAGCTTCCAGGACGAGGACGGCTGCCCGGATCTCGACAACGACAAGGACGGCATCGCCGACACCGCCGACGCCTGCCCGATGCAGCCAGAGACCGTCAATGGCGTCAAGGACGACGATGGCTGCCCCGACACCGGTGGCGTCACCGTCGCCAAGCTCGACGGCGATCGCCTCGTGATGGACAAGATGCCGACGATGGTTCGCGGCGTGTTGACCGCCTCGGGCGCGGTGGTCGTCGATCAGGTCGCGCGCGTGATGATCGCGCACGACGAGGTCACCAAGTGGGTGGTCGCGCTCGCGCAGCCGAAGGCAGCAGACGCCACCGTGCTCGCCGGCCTCGTCAAGGCGCGGCTCGTCGCGAAGGGCGTGCCCGAGGATCGCATCCAGGTGATCGGCGCAGCCGGTCAGCCCAAGATCGGTGGCGTCGTGCAGGAGCGCGGCGAAGTCGATGTCGCGAAGACGTGCGCCGCCTCGGCGAAGGCGCCCGTCGCACCGCTCGCCAGCGATGGCGACAAGGACGACGACGACATCCCGGACTCGGTCGACAAGTGCGTCGATCAGCCCGAGACGCTCAACGGCTACATCGACGACGACGGTTGCCCCGACAGCGTGCCGGTCGAGCTCCAGAAGTTCTCCGGCTCGGTTGCCGGCGTCAACTTCAAGAGCGGCTCGGCGGAGCTGCTGCCGGTGTCGCTCAAGGTTCTCGATGACGCCGTCAAGGCGCTCTCCAATGCGCCGACGATCCGCATCGAGATCCAGGGCCACACCGACGATGCTCCGCTCGGCAAGGGCGGCAAGTTCGCGGACAACACCGCGCTGTCGCAAGCGCGTGCCGAGTCCGTGCGTGACTACCTGGTCAGCAAGGGCCTCGACGCATCGCGGATGACCGCGAAGGGCTACGGCGAGACCAAGCCGTCGGTGCAGTTCAAGGATCTCAAGGGTGCGGCGCTCAACAACGCGCGCATCAAGAACCGCCGCGTCGAGTTCAAGCTCGGCGAAGCGCCGAAGCCCTAGCGAGTACCGCGGAGGACCTTCGGGGGCGCATCGGGTGACAGCTCGAGCACCTCGATCGGTCCGCCGTAGAGCTTCGCGAGCCCGACGTCGATCCGCCAGATCGTGTCGTCGCAGACGCCGTTGATGCCCTTCTGCTGCACCGTGTGGCCGACGACCTGGCGCTTGACGCCGAGTTTGGCGAGCGTCGCCTTCGCCGCGGTGCAATCGACCGGATCGACACCGTAGGCGCGCGTCCACACCGGGCTCTCGTCGGA
>JACCYD010000121.1 GCA_013696695.1 Deltaproteobacteria bacterium
AACATCGCGGACTTCTTCTTGAGCAACCACCACGCCGGGACGTCGACCGGAATCACCTCGCCGTCGAGCGGGATCAGCGGCTCGTCCGACCACGCGAGCGTCTTCTGATCGCGATGCGCGAACAGCACCGCGGCGATGTGATCGGCCGGGTTCGTCCCGGCGGTCCGCGTCGCGACCTTCTCGAGCGCCCGCACCCGCCCTGCCAGCTTCCCGAGCTCCGCGCGCTCGGCCTCGCCCACCATCATGCCCGCCATCGCGAGTGGATCGGCGACGCCGCCCATCGCGAAGTCGGTCGAGACCTCGCCGAGCCCGATCACGAGCTTGCCGCGCATGAACGCGGCGTGGCAGCCGAGGCAGTTCGCGGTCACCACCTCGACGCCGCTCGCGAGCTTCGCCGCGTTCAAGAAGTACGGCAGGTCCGCACTGCGCGGCCGATCGATCTTGGTGCCGCTACCGCCGAACGCAGCCGCGCCGAACTTGTCCCACAGCGATCGCGGGACGCCGCAACCGACGTAGCCCTCGCCGGTGAGCATGTCCCAGCCCTTCTTCGCGTCGCCGGGGCGCTGCGGTGAGGCAGGTATCGGTGCGTCGGTGGCAACCGCAGCGCTGCCGGTCGGAACCACCAAGGGCTCTGGACGCGGAGCTTCGCTGCCGCATGCTGCAAGGGCAAAGAGGGAAACGGCCAACCGCACGCCGGTACTGTGCCGGATCTCGGGGCTGGGTCCCGAGGATTTTTCACGCAGCCGTGGTTGGTGGGGTTCCGACCTCTGTGCCCAGACCAGGCCGTTGTCGGGTAGGGTGATCCCCATGCGAGCCGTCGTCCGCGCTGTTCCGACGAGCTTCGCGAACGCGCTCTGCGCGAATCCACCTCCCGAGCCGATCTACCTCGGCGCTGCACGCGCCCAACACACGCTGTACTGCACCGCGCTGCTCGAGTGTGGAGTGAAGCTGATCCGAGTACCCGCCGATGAAGATCATCCCGACTGTTGTTTTGTCGAGGACACGGCCGTCGTCGTCGGCAACCGCGCGTTGATCACCCGGCCCGGCGCACCCACGCGCCGCGGTGAGGTCCGCGCCATCGCGATCGCACTCGAGCACAGCGGCCTCGACGTCCTGCAGATGACCGAGCCGGCCACCCTCGACGGCGGCGATTGCATGCGCGTCGGCAAGACGATCTTCGTCGGCAAGTCGGCGCGCACCAACGCCGCTGCCATCGCGCGGCTCGCGGAGGTCTTTCCCGAGCTGTGGATCGTTCCCATCGATCTGCCGCCGCACGTGCTTCATCTCAAGTGCGTGGTGTCGCCCCTCGGCGGTGATCGCGTGCTGCTCGCCGATGGCACGCTCGATCCGAAGCGGTTCTCGCATCCGGTCATCATTCCCGCCGAGGAAACGTACGCCGCGAACTGCGTCTCGGTCGGCGATCACGCGATCGTCGCCGACGGCTTCCCCCGCACGCTCGAGGCGATCCGGAAGGCCGGACTTTCGCCGCATCCCGTGCCGACCTCCGAGGTGCGCAAGGCCGATGGCTCGCTGACGTGCCAGTCGATCCTGCTCGACGTAGGCTAGATCGGCGTGGACGATCGAACGCACGAAATGTGGTCAACTCGCTTTTCGGAGCGAGCGCGCGCGTACTGGACCGCCGAGCGCACGCAGGCGCTGACCGGCGGCAAGCGGCTCGCGATCCTGCCCGCCGAAGCGCCCGGGCTATTGCGCGCGCTCGGACTGCTCGACGGTGACGCCGCGATGGCACCCGACCGCGCGCGCAAGTTCTTCCAGATCAACCATCTGGTGCGCCTGCTCGAGCCCCAGCTCGCCGCGATGCACGCGGCCCACACGGTCGTCCGCATCGTCGATGCCGGCTGTGGTCGGTCGTACCTGACATTGCTGCTCGCCCATTGCGCGCGCATGCGTGGTGCCGGTATCGAGATCCTCGGCGTCGATCGCGATCCCGATCTGATCGCGGAATGCCGGCGCCGTACCGAGATCGCAGAGCTCTCCGATCTCGTGCACTTCGAAGTCGACAACGTCGGCGAGCTCGAACCGGCGAAGCTCGGCGAGATCCACGCCGTGGTCGCACTGCATGCCTGCGATACCGCGACCTGCGATGCGATCGCGCTCGGAGTAGCCCTGGGCGCGGAGTTGATCGCCGTGGCGCCGTGTTGTCAGGCCGAGCTCGCGCGCGCGTGGAGCAGCCTCGAGGGCACGGGCGGCGGCTTCGCGCCGGTGTGGAACGCGCCGCACTTGCGGCGAGAGATCGCCGCGCATCTCACCGATGCGATGCGGATGACCTTGCTCCGTGGGGCCGGGTACGAGGTCACCGCGGCCGAGTTCGCGGGTAGCGAGCACACGCCGAAGAACACGCTATTGCGCGCGATTCGCGGCACCGCAGATGCCGACGCGGCCCGTGCGTATGCAGCGCTGGTCGCGGCCACCGGCGGTTGCGGCCTGCGGCTCGCCGAGCGCCTTCCTCGATAATTCGAGCCGTCAGTTTCGGCCACGATACCTTCGGCCGATTCGCAGGCTGTCCTCGACGGAGAAACCGTCCATGCGTACGGTCCTGCGCATGCGAGACCTCGAAGGAAAGATCGTTGCGATCACGGGCGCGAATATCGGCATCGGCCGGGCTGTCGCCGAAGCTCTGGCCGCGCGCGGTGCTTCGTTGCGCCTGCTCTGCCGATCGCTGGACAAGGTAGCGCCGCTCGTCGAGTCCCTTCGCGAACAGGCTACAGACGTCATCGCGATTCCGTGCGACCTCGGCCGGCTCGACAGCGTGCGCGAAGCCGCCGCCGAGTTGCTCGCGCGCGACGAGCCGCTCCACGTGCTGGTCAACAACGCGGGCATCGGCGGGCAAAAGGGCAAGACGCCCGATGGCTTCGAGCTGCACTTCGGGGTGAACCACCTCGGGCATTTCCTGCTCACCAACTTGCTGCTCGATCGCCTGAAGGCGTCCGCGCCCGCGCGCATCGTTCACGTCGCGAGTGGCAGCCACTACAAGGCGCCCGGCATCGATTGGGATGCGGTGCAGCAGCCGACGAAGACGGTCAGCGGCTTTCCCGAATACAGCGTCTCGAAGCTCGCGAACGTGCTGTTCAACGCCGAGCTCGGACGCCGGCTCGAAGGCACCGGTGTGACGTCGTACGCCGTCAACCCGGGGCGCGTCGCGACCAACATCTGGCAGCGCATGCCATGGCCGCTACGACCGCTGTTCAAGCTGACCATGTGGTCGTCCGAGCAAGGGGCACGCTCGACGACCCGCGCCGCCACCGACCTCGTCGGCACCGGTTGTTACTTCGACAAGCACGCTGTGATTCAGCCGGCCAGCACACCCGCGCAGGACACACAGCTCGCATTCGAGCTGTGGGATCGAAGTGAGCGGTGGGTTAGCTCGGCCAGCTAGCACGGACAACCGTGGAACTTCATCGCGAGCCGCGACACCTCGTCGCCGTTCGCGCGCGTCAGGACGGTTTCAGTACCGAGCCAGGTCTTGCCGATCAGCTCGAGCTTGCCGTCGTTGTCGACGTCGATGATGCGGTCGATCGCGTAGAGCGTGTCGAGCTTGCGATCCTCGACGGTGACCAGGCTGCCATCGCGCGCCACCCGGAACAGACCCCACACGTTGATGTCGGGGCCACCACAGCCATGATCGGTATGGGCGTGAATCGCCACCCAGGTGACGCCGGTCTTGGGGTGACGAAGGATGTGCGTGGTGAAGTCTGTGTGATCCGACCAGTCGCCGGCGAGCGCCGTCGCACCATCGCCGTTCTCGCCATTGCTCTGGTGGTGCTCCATCCACGCGG
>JACCYD010000127.1 GCA_013696695.1 Deltaproteobacteria bacterium
CTCGAAGAAGAGCCGGATGTATTCGTCGGCGGTCTATCTGCGCGGCGTGATCCGCGCGCGCCGCGGCGAGCTCAAGGCCTCGGCCGAGGCGATGTGCGAGGTCGCGGCAACGCCGGACGACGACAAATTCACGTTCGTCGTCGACGATCGCTACTTCACGGTCAAGGATCTCGCTCGGCTCGGCCTCGGCCGCCTCGCGCACGAGTCCGGCGAATACGACGACGCCTACTATCACTACTTCCAGATCCCCGACGACTCGGCGTACCTCGCCGACGCACTGTTCGAGGCAAGCTGGTCGATGTACCAGAAGCGCGAGCTCCCGACGGCGCGCGATCTGGTGAAGGAATTCCTCACCACGTTCCCGTCGTCGCCACTCTGGGCCGAGGCCAGCTTGCTCGCCGGCTACGTCGATCTCGCCGACTGCAAGTTCGACGAGTCGCAGAAGCACTACGACCAGCTGGTCGCCAAGCTGCAACCGATCGTCAACGAGATCGACAAGATCCGCAAAGACCGCGGCCTTCGAGATCAACTGTTCGCCGATGCGATCACCCGCTACCGCGAGAGCAAGTACTCGGGCAAGCTCGAGCTGGAGAGAGCGAAGCCGAAGACCGCGCTCGACGAGGTGCAGGCGCTGCTGAGGCTCGACCCGAAATTCATTCGCCTCAACGACGCGCGGACTGGCCTGCAGGAGCTCGCGCGCAACGCCCCCACCAACACTCGCCAGTGGCAGAACCTGGCGTCGCAGTTCACCGAGAAGAAGGTCGCGGCGATCACCGCCGACAAGACGCTCGAGCAGGAGCAACTGGCCGACGCCAACGCGGTGGTCGAAGATCTGCGCCGGCTGCGCGCACAGATCGTGGCGTCGAAGCTGGAGCTGTCGCGTGGCAAGCGCGAGGGCACCGTCCCCGCAGACGTCGCCGATCAGGAGTCCAAGCGCCTCGACGAGCTCGAGAACAAGATCGCCGACGCCGAGGGCAAGGCGCTGATCGCTGCCGACAAGGCGGCGGATGGCGTGTCCAAGCAAGCGACTGGCGGCATCCGTCCGCTGATCCAGGCCGACATCGGCGAAGCACGCCGGCTCGACAAGGCCGCGCACACGCTCGCCGACCGGTTCGAGAAGGCCGGCGACACGCTCGCGCAGACCGCAGTCGAGAAGCTCTACGAGGATGTTCGTCGCGTGCTCGACAAGGCGAAGCTCGGCAAGATCGACGCGATCATCGGGCAGAAGCGCAAGCTCGACATCGAGGTGCAGGACCTCGCCGCTGGCCGATTCCCCGAGGAGCTGATCGGCAAGCTGTGGAACGCCAGCATGATCGGCGACGACGAGGAGTACTGGCCCTGGCAAGGCGAGTACTGGGCCGACGAATACAAGGGGTGGCGATGAAGAAGCTCCTCTGTCTGATCGCCGCGCTCGCGCCATCGGTCGCGATGGCCCAGAAGCCCGCCGCCGAGCTGCAAGTCAACAGCGTGCGCGGCCCCACCTCCGAGCTCTACATCCGCAAGCGGCCGCCGACGCCCGAGGCACCGCTCCTGTCGAAGGAGCTCAAGAACCTACTGGCGTCGTCGGAGAAGAAGCGCGATGACAAGCGCCTCGAAGCGATCGGCCTGCTGCGCCAGTTCCTCGCGAGCAAGCCTACCGGCGACGCCAAGGCCGAGGGCATGTTCAAGCTCGCCGAGTTGCTGTGGGAAGAGTCGCGGCGGACTTACCTGATCAAGATCGAGGAGTTCGCGCGTGCGACCGAGAAGTGCTTGCAGAAGAAGGGCTGCGAGCCCGGGAAAGAGCCGCAGATCGACCTCCAGGAGGCCGAGACGCTCTACGTCGAGCTGCACGCGAAGCATCCGAAGTTTCGCCGGATGGACCTCGTCACCTATTTGATCGGCTTCGCCGCCAAGGAGGATCAGCGCGAGGACCAGGCGATGAAGATGTTCCAGGAGGTGATCGACAAGCATCCGAAGTCGACGCTGTTCGCAGACGCCTGGATGATGGTCGGCGAGCACCACTTCTCGGATCAGAAGTGGCAGGAGGCGAAGGACGCCTACAAGCACGTCCCCGACGACGCGGCGACCAGCGACCTCGCGACGTTCAAGATCGCGTGGTGCGAGTGGAAGCTCGGCAACTCCGTCCAGGCGGCGAAGGAGTTCAAGCGGGTGCTCGACAAGACGGTCGAGCTCGAGCGCGTCGGCAAGCTCGGCAAGGGCGGCCTCAACCTGCGCGATCAGGCGCTCGAGTACCTCGTCGTCGTGTTCACCGAGGATCGCTCCGTGTCGGCGAAGGAAGTGTTCGACTTCCTCGCATCGATCGGCGGCGAGCAGTACTCGCGCGACGTGTTGCTCCGCGTCGCCGAGAGCTACGGAGGCCAGACCGAGTGGGAACGCTCGAACGAGGCCTACCGATTCCTGATCAAGATGGATCCGGGCTCGATCAAGAGCGCCGAGTACCAGCGCGACATCGTCGGCAACTGGAACGCCGCCCTCGACGTCGACAAGGCGCAAGAAGAGATCAAGGTCCTTCTCGACAACTTCGGCCCGACGAGCAACTGGGCGAAGGCGCAGAAGAACCGCGACGCCCTGCTCCGCTCGCTCCAGATCACCGAGGATCTGACGCGCAGCACCGCGACCAACATCCACGGCGAAGCGCAGCGGCGCGAGAAGGGCCTCAAGCTCGTCAAGCCCGGCGGTGAAGGCTGCGCGGATCGCCCGTACCTCCCGAAGGACCTCGAGCAGTTCTACGTCCGCGCCGCAGATGCGTACGAGAGCTACCTGACGGCGTTCGGTGGCTCGGCGATCAAATCGGCTTCGCTGGCATCGACCGAGAAGACGATCGAGGTGCGCTACTACCGCGCCGACATCCTGTGCTTCAAGCTCGCGAAGACCGAGACCGCCGGCGACGAGTACCTCGCGGTCGGCAAGAGCGCGCCGGTCGGCAAGCTGCACAAGGACGCCCTGCTCAACGCGATGGCGGCGTTCGAGAAGGCGCGCCCGAAGGATACGATCGGCAAGACCAAGCTCTACCCCGTCGACAAGAAGTTCGGCGAGGCGATCGACATCTACGCCAGCCTGTTCAAGAACGACCCGACGATCGTCGGCGTGCTGTTCAAGAACGGCCAGATGTTTCTCGACTACGGCGAGTGCGACGAGGCGATCAAGCGCTTCGGCCTGATCGTCACGCAGTACCCCAAGGACGCCAACGCGGGCCCGTCTGGTGATCGCATCCTGTCGTGCCTCGGCAAGGCCAAGGACTACGAGGTGCTCGAGGAGTGGGCGCGCAAGCTCAAGCCCGCACCGTCGTTCGCCTCGAAGGAGAGACAGGATCTGCTGTCGAAGCTGATCGTCGACTCGATCAACAAGAGCGGCGACAAGTACGCGGAGGCCGGCAAGTACGAACAAGCGGCAGGCTTCTACCTGCGCGTGCCGAAGGAGACCTCCGACAGCAAGCTGTCGGCTCAGGCGCTGATGAACGCCGGCGTGATGTTCGAGAAGGCGAAGCAGCCCGAGAAGGCGGCGGACATCTACCTGGACCTCGCCGAGAAGTACGCCGAGAAGAACGCCGAGCTGGCCGAGAAGGCCGCGTTCTCGGCCGGCGTGGTCTACGAACGCGTTATCTACTACGACCGCGCCGCGAAGGCCTACGAGCTGGTGTGGGCGAAGTTCCGCACCGGCGCGAAGGCGCCCGACGCGCTATTCAACGCCGGCGTGCTTCGTCAGGCGCTCGGTCAGAACAAGGAAGCCATCTCGCACTACCGCGAGTACGCGAACAAGTTCCGCGATCGCAAGGACGCGGCCGACGTCGCGTTCAACATCGGTGTCGTGCAGGAGAACGCCGGGGACGACGGCCCCGCCTACAAGGCCTACCTCGACTACGCGCGCACCTATCGCTCGTCGGGCAAGCGCGTGATCGAGGCGTACACACGCGCGGGCCGCATGAGCTTCAAGCTCGGTCAGTTCGCGCGCGCCAAGGAGGAGCTGGTCACCGCGCAGCGGCTGTGGAAGGCCGCCAACGGTGCTGACAAGAAGCTCGGCACGACGTGGGCCGCGGAGGCGCGGTACTACGAAGGCGAGCTGGTGTTCCGCGAGTACGAGAAGGTGTCGCTCGACGTCAAGGTCGCGGCGCTCAACAAGGCGCTGACGCAGAAGACCAAGCTGCTCGGCGATGCGGAGAAGGTCTACGTCTCGGTGGCCGAGTACGCCGATCCGAAGTGGGCGACCGCGGCGCTGTTCCGCTATGGCCAGGTCTACGACCTGTTCGGTGAAGCGCTCGCCGCGTCGGCCGCGAAGCCGCCGGGAAACCTGCCCGCTGACCAAGTGACCGCGTATCAGGACAAGCTCAACGAGATCGCCGTGACGATCCAGGACAAGGCCGTCGCCGCGTTCGAGGCCGGCTACAAGAAGGCGATCGAGCTTCAGGTCTACGACGAGTTCACCGCGAAGATCCGCACCGCGCTCGGCCGCCTCGCCGGCGCGAAGTACCCGCCGGAGCGTGAGTCCCGCAGTCGCGAGCGCGTCGGTGATCGGCCGCCGAAACAAGAGCTCGTGACGGAGATCGCCCGATGAGAATCCTCATTCTCCTCGTCCTCACGTTGGTCGCGTGTGGCTCTGCGACGAAGAAGATCGATCCGAAGGGCCGCACCGTGACGCGTCTCGATCCGGTGAACCCGAAGGCCGCGAAGGAGTTCGAGGCCGCGATGCGTGCGCTGCGCCTTGGCGGGCCGGACGCTCACGACACCGCGAAGGCGCGCCTCAAGAGCGCGATCGAGATCGATCCGAAGCTGTGGGAGGCCTGGTTCGACCTCGGCATCATCGCCTACAAGGACGGCGACGACGACGCGGCGATCGGGCACTTCTCGAAGGCGCTCGCGATCTACAAGGACCACACGCCGGCGTTGCTCGCGCGTGCCGAGGCGCATCGCCGCGCCGGTCACAAGAAGGACGCGCGCACCGACTACGAGACCGCGCTGCGCACGACGGAGGAATCCGATCCGAACCGGCGCGATGCCGCGGCGCGCCTCGCATCGCTGCTGCGCGATTCCGGTGACTTCGACGACGCGGTCGCGGTCCTGCGAGACACCGTGCGCCTGTCGGGCGTCAACGCGAAGATCTTCACCGAGCTCGCGCTGATCTATATTCAACAGAAGCGATACGAGCTCGCCGAGCTCGTGCTCCAGAAGGGGCTCGAGGCCGACGCGAAGGACCCCGCGCTCTACAACGCGGGGGCCCTGCTCGCCCTCCGTCAGGGCAAGGCGCAGGAAGCCTTCGACCGCTTCGATCGGGCCGTCTCTCTCGACCCGAATTACATCGACGCGCGTTTCAACAAGGCCTCCGTGCTGCTCGACGCAGGCGATTACGCGCGAGCCAAGACCGAGCTGATGGTGATTGTCGAAAAGCGCCCCGACGACTACGCGGCGGTGGTGGCCCTCGGGCTCGCGCATCGCGGCCTCAAGGAGCTCAAGGAAGCGAAGAAGGTGTGGGAGAACGTGATCAAAGAGGCGCCAAAGCGCAGCGCAGCCCGCTCCGACGCGATGTTCAACGTCGCGATCCTGAAAGTCGACTTCCTCGAGGACATCCCTGGCGGCAAGGCGGATCTGGAGCGCTATCTGCAAGAGGCTCCGAGCAACCACGGCAAGCGCTCGGCGGCAGAAGAGAAACGAAAGGAGCTCGGCAAATGAGGTTGAGGGTTGTGCCCCCCGGCTGGGGGTTGGTGTCCACGTTTGTCATCACGCTGGTGTGTGCTGGTGTCGTCTCGGCACAGCCCAAGAAGCCGACCGAGCCCGCAGCTCCTCTTGCGCCGCCACGAGCCGGCGAGACCAAGAAGCCGACGAAAGAACAGAACTTCAACTTCGATAACCTCAACCTGAACGGCCGCTCTCGCTCGCCACAGCTCCTGTACTTCCTGGAGCGCGCGAACGAGGAGCTCGAGCGCGCGAGCCTCGAGAAGCGCTCGTTCATCCCGCACATGCTGCGAACCGTGGAGGAAGAAGCGCTGTGAACGCTGCCGGGCGTCCCGTTGCCTTGCGTACCGCGCTGATCTGGCGCGACGAGGTGATGAGCGACATCGTCGCCGACGCTCCCAAAAAGATCACGATCGGCCACAAGGGCACGCCGACGTTCATCGTCCCCGATGTCGGGTTACCTCCTGGCTTCGCGATCGTGTCGCCCGGCAATCGTGGCTACGTGCTGACGCTCGCCGAAGGCATGAGCGGCACGATGTGCATCGACGGCAAGGAAGAGGACGTCGCCGATTACGTGAGGCGGGAGAACGGCGGGCGCGCGCCGGGCGGATTCTGCGCGACGCCGATCAGCGGCCGAGACTGGGGCGTGATCGACCTCGATGACTCGGGCGACTACAAGCTGTACTTCCAGTTCGTCACGGTCGAGACGCCGCTCCAGAGCAACGCCGATCTGTTCACGATGGTCACCCTTGCAGCTGCGTGCGCGATGCTGTTCATCGTCGGCCTGGTCGCGGCAGGCCTGGTGATCGTGGCGCTAACGTCGGAATCGATGGAGGAAGCGCTACCTCGCCTCGCGATCCTGATGTTCGGGGCGATCGCGGTGGCGTTCCTGATCACGCATCCGGGCTCGCACGTCCGGCTGGTGCTGCTGCGCGCGACGATGTTCATCGGTGGCGTGCTCGGCTTGATCGCGCTCGCATGGCTACAGATGCAACTCGAGTGGAGCGTGCTCGAGTGGGTCACGCGCGGAGCGCTGTTGATTCCCGCCGGCGCGGTCCTGTTCGGCATGAGCTGGTCGCTCGCGATGTCGGATCCCGAGCAGCAGGCGTCGACCGGCTTCTCGATCATCCTGCACGGCGCGCTGCTGATCGGCACGCTCATCATCTACGACCCGTCGGACGATCCGAACGTGTGGCCCGGCCCACGCGCACTCACCGGCAAGTACCTCACCGAGCGCGAGGAGCTGGTGGTCAAGCTGCCCGAGCTACCCTCGATCGGCAAGGTGAACAAAGAAGACAACGCGCCGAAGGCCGACACCCAGAAGAACATCAAGACCGCGACCAAGAACGACGAGGGCGCGTCGGGTGGCAAGGGCGAGCTCGAGCGCGCTCGCAACAAGAACGCAAAGGACAACGAGAAGCCCGACCCGCCGAAGATCGCGTTCTTCGAGGACAACAACAAAAAGATCCTCGACAACATCCTCGACAAGGATCTGTCGAAGAACATCGGCGCGTTCGGCGGCATCAAGAGCGACCTCACGAAGGCCGGCTCGTTGGGCTTCGGCGGAGGGCAAGGCACCGGCGTCGGTGACGGCACCGGCACGGGCACCACCCGTGGCAGCAAGGGCAAGGGCACCGGCGGTGGTGGCAACGTCGAAGGCGACTTCGTGACCAACAAGGGCAAGGTCGACACGGGCAAGGAGCGCCCCGGCGGCACCTGTGTGGGTCCAAACTGCAAGGGCGCAGGCCCGAAGGAAGTCAGCGTCAACGTCGGCGAGATGAGCGGCGATCCGGGTGGCTACACCGAGGACGAGATCAACCGCGTCGTGAAGCGCTCGGCCGGCATGTTCCGGGCTTGCTATCAGAAGGAGCTCAATCGCTCCCCTGGCATCGGCGGCAAGATCGTCGTCAAGTTCAAGATCGGTGCGGATGGCGGTGTGATCACCGCGTCGCCCACTGGCGGCACCACACTCGGCAACGAGGCGGTCAAGGAGTGCGTCGCTCGCAACGTGAATCGTTTGAAGTTCCCGCCGAAGGGCGCGATCGCAAACGTCACCTACCCCTTCCTGTTCTCACCGGGAGGATGAACATGCGTAGCCTTGTGTTGTCGTTGCTTGTCGCCGGCTCTCAAATGGGGTGTGCCAACGACCCGGTGTACATGGAGTGCCCCGACATGCCGGCCGATCCGACGTGCCTGCGCTCGATCGAGGCCGGCATGGACGACGGCATGGGCGGCGTGATCGCGGAGGCCAAGTCGCGTTTGTTGTTGCCGATCAATCCCGAGAAGCCCGAGGACGCGATGGTCCGCGGGACGCGCGCCGCGGAGCTCGGCATCGAGGTGCCATACGTCAAGCTCGGCGACATCGAGGTCTCGGTCGAGTGGACGATCACGAACCTGACGGACGCCGAGGGTCTCGCACAGGTCGAGCTGGACGGTGCGACGGAATTCTTCGAATACGACCCCGACATGATCGTGCTGTCGCTCGACGACGACGCGCCACCGACGCCGGGGCTCGACGGCAACATTCCGCTCCACATCCCCGCCAGCGGCACGCTGTCGGGTTTGTTTCGCGAGGATCAGGTGCGCGAGGCCTCGATCGACCTCGAGCAAGTGACGCGAGGCAACGTCAACCCGTTCGCCGCGACGTTGCGGGTCAACAAGAACGACGACGAGATCCGGCCGTTCCTGCCATTCGATCCGATGGATCCAGAAGCCGGCCCGGTGCCCGATCCGAACGCGGTGCCGATTCCGCGCGAGGCATTCGCAACGCTGATCCGCATCGATCTCGTGTTCGCGCCGAGCTCGCACATGCGCCTCGACTACACCGTTCGCGTGCGCGACGTTCGCGGCGAGATGATGAACGAGCTGCTGATGGCCGCCGAGCCCGGGGATTTGCACCCATTCGCGCCGCAGCCGTACGCCGTGATGGCCCTGCCGTAGCCCCGAGAAAGCGCTGCTTCGAAGCAGAGATCTGCACGAGGCCCGGCTACGATGAGCGGGCAATGGGTGGCCGATTCGTCGTGCTCGTGGTGCTCGCGCTCGCGAGCAGCGCAGAGGCTCGACCGGCATCGAGCGGCTGGTACGCCGAGGGTGGCCTCGGTGCGGTGGCCTTCCTGCCCAAGCACGCAGATGACGCCGCGCTCGGGCCGGCGATCGATGCTCGCATCGGGCGCGATCTATTCTCGTGGTTGTCGCTCGGCATCTCGCTCGGCGCGTCGAGCCACGAAGCGACCGTGATGCCGCCGCCCGAGGGCGAATGGTTCCAGCTCTACCGCGCGGGTGGTGACCTTCGCATCGGTGGTCGCTTCGATCGCATCGCGCTATTCATCGAGGGCGGTGTCGGCATCGGCGTGATCTCGTCGAACATCCTCGACAAGGTCATGGTCACCGAGCCCGGCGAGACATTCTCGCTCGCCGTGACCGCCGGCGCGGGCCTCGAGTACCAGCTCGAGAATCGCCACTACGCGCTTGGCCTGGCGGTCGATGCGTTCTTGCTGCCACAGTTCGACGCCATCAAGGCGCTCGATACCCGGCTCTACCTCCGATACACGTACTAGTGGCGAAAGCGAAGAAACCCGCGACGACCAAGCCGGCGCCGAAGCAGCCGGCGCCGAAGCAGTCCCCGCCGAAGGCCAAGCGCGCTCGGGCCGGCGATGCGAGCTCGCTGCTCGCGCAGATACTCGCCACACCCGACGATCGCGCGCTCCGGCTGGTCTACGCCGACCAGTTGATCGACGCCGGCGATCCGCGCGGGACGTTCATCTCGCAACAGTGCACGCTCGAGGAGCTCGATCCGCTCGACGAGCGCTACGCACCGATGCTCGCCAGCACGCACCGCTTGCTCGCGACGCACGGCAGCGTGTGGATTGGCGGCTATGACAAGCGCGCGAAGCTGGCGATGATCGGTCGAGACCCCGCCGGCCCGCTCGCGAACGCGGTATTCCGCGGCGGTTTCCTCGAGCGCATCGCGATGGCCCCAGAGGACATCGCGAAGGAATGGCCGAGGCTCCGCGCCAGCGAGCCGATCCAGGGTGTCGAGCTCACCGTAAGCGAGCAACTCGACGAGGCATATCGGAAGCTCACCGAGCCGCGCGAGTTCCGCGTCCTCAAGGTCACACCCTCGAGCTGGTTCACGGGCAACTCGGCTGGCAACGTGCTCGCGTGGGGCATGCCGGACCTGTATTCGCTCGATCTGTCGGGCTGCGACCTCGGGACCGACGGTGCGCGGATCCTGGCGAATCAACCTACCGACCTCGCGACCGTGTTCGACGACTACGTCGACCCGCCCCCCTTCGCCCCGGGACAGCTCCGCGAGCTGATCCTCGATAGCACCAACCTCGGCGATGATGGCGCACGCCTGGTGTTCGCGGCGGCGCACCTGTCGTCGCTCGAGGCGCTCGATCTCAAGGGCTGCCGGCTCACCGACAGCTCGACGCTCGAAGCGCTTCGGGACGCACCGGCGATGCGCGCGCTGGTGCGGCTGTCGCTCGCGGGCAATAACGAGCTCGGTCCACATCTCGGCATGCTCGCCAACTGGCCGGTGATCCCGCGCCTCGTCGCCCTGAAGCTGCCGCAAACCACGACGCCAGCCGCGCTACGTGCGCTGTTCCCGAAGCCTTCGGCAGCGCTCCGCACGCTCGAGTTGCCGAGTGCGAAGGCGCTCGCCGCCGCGCCAAACATCGCCGAGGTCGCCGAAGCGCTCGTCGAGCTCGACCTCGGCACCACGAGTCTCGGCGACGATCGCTTCAGCGAGCTGCTCGCCGCGCCGAGCGTGCGTCGACTCCTGCACCTGCACGTCAACGGCTGCTCGTTGTCGGACGCTGCAATCGCTCGCCTCGTCGCCTCACCGCTCGATCGTCTGGTCACGCTCGACCTGTCGAGCAACAAGCTCACGGATGCTGGCCTGCAGATGCTCGCCGGCTGGGACGGCCTGCAACACGTCACCCACCAGCGTATCGGCAATAACCGCAAGGTCACGGTCGCGGGCATCGAGTCTCTCGCCGGCGTCGCCGCCGCGGCGCGCTTGCAACCCGCCCTGCTCGACGTCGGCAAGCCCGCCGATCGCAAGCTGGCCGAGCGCCTCCGCGATCAGTTCGGAGATGTCGTCGTGGCGTCGGGCTAGAAGATCGCCGAGAACGCGTCGCGAACGACCTTGATGTTCGCCGGTCGGATCATCGGCTCGCGCGACACCAGCTTCCGGATCAGCTGCGCGAGATTGCGCGGCACGTCCGCAGGAAGCTCGAGCTTGCCCAGTGCAGGCAGCGAACCGGTGAGGAGCTGCGCGAGCGTGACGCCGACCGAATACAGGTCGGAGCGCGGGTCTGGCTCACCATGGAGAAGCTCGGGCGCCTGATACGGCGTCGGCTTGCCCAGCGACATGCCGAAGCCGTTCAACTTCGCGGTGCGGCCGGAGATCACGATGCACCCCGGGCGCACGCTGCGGTGGAACACGCCGCGAT